>JACZSB010000027.1 GCA_022574435.1 Fidelibacterota bacterium | reverse complement strand
CCATCATGTCTATGGGTGTGTGCAGTTCCCAGCCCAATTCACCCACATACGTAATCCGTATCGCCAACGCGGTCGCCTTTCCGATCCCGATATGGCGTGCGGTCCCAAACGGAAACGCATCATTGGATAGCCCCGCATCGCTTACCCGACTGAGCAATTCACGTGACCTTGGCCCCATGATACCAATCACGCCGTATCCCGTGGTAACATCCACGATACAAGCATCAGCTGAATCCGTGATATTCCGCTCGATCCAATTCAGGTCATGCAGAGTCTGTTGAGATGAGGTAATGATGTAAAACTCATCGGAACCCATCCGGACGAGTGTCAGGTCGCTTTCATAGGTTCCCCTATCATTGAACAGACCGGTGTAAATCACATCGCCGACGGTCACATCGACATCGGCCCCACACAGACGCTGGAGAACCTCAAGGGAATCACGACCCTTCATGATAAATTTTGAAAACGAGGTCTGATCGAAAACAGCCACTGACTCGCGGGCCGCACGATGTTCCGTGCCGGATGCGTCAAACCAATTTTGCCGGCCAAAGGAATATTCCGTCTTTGCTTCCATCCCCTCGGAGGCAAACCAGTTGGGGCGCTCCAGACCCATCTTCTGTCCGAAGCAGGCGCCGGCGGCCGCCAGCCTGTCGTGAAGCGGGCTTTTTTTCAGAGGACGCCCGGTTTCAAACTCACGATTGGGCCACGCCGTTCGATAATGCAGCCCCAAGACTTCACCGACACGGTCTCGCAAAAAGCGGCGGTTGTTGTGGAAGGGCATAAAGCGGCGAATATCGACAGACCACAGGTCAATCGTTGCCTGTCCCTCGGTCATCCACTCGGAAAGGAACTTCCCGGCGCCTCCCGCGCTCGCGATCCCTACCGAATTGAAGCCAGCCGCCACGAAGAGCTGCCTGATTTTTGGCGCCTCACCCATGATGAAATTATTGTCGGGCGTAAAGCTTTCCGGGCCGTTGACGAAGCGGGTGATGGGCGCGGTCTTGAGCGCCGGAAACAGCCCCATGGCGGCCTCACCATAGGGCGCGAACTTGTCCCAGTTCTCGTCGAGCAATGAGAACGCGAAATCGTCCGGCGGGGCGCCGTGGTCGCCGTCGAGCGTGATGGCGCCGCCGGTGAGGAGTCCCAGAATGAACTCGCTGCCGCCGCCGGTGGCCGGCATGGATTCCAGTGAAACGGCCCGGGAGGCGGTACGGCGGAATAGTGGTTTGGAGCCCTTTACCGATAGCGAATTTTTTGAGCAGCAGTTAAAACCGTTTGACGTGATTACCCTTTGGCACGTACTGGAGCATCTGCACCGTTTGGAAAGCTATTTGAACCGGATTAAGGAGCTTTTGAAGCCCGGTGGAACTCTGTTTATCGCCGTACCCAATTACGACTCCCTGGATGGGGACGCTTATCAGTCCATGTGGGCGGCCTACGACGCGCCCCGGCACCTGTATCATTTCACGCCCCGATCGATGGCCAGGCTGATGGAGCGCTTTGCCTTCAAGATCATCGACCGGATCACTTTGCCGCTGGATTCGTTTTACGTGGCCTTGCTGAGTGAGAGATACCTCCATGGTCAGGGCCACTATTTCCGCGGCCTGTGGTTGGGTTTAAAATCGTACTTGCAGGCACTGAAACGGCCGGACCGGAGCAGCTCACTGATTTACGTCTGCCGGGCTGACGGATAGGTGTTGCCGGTGTTAATTTGGAGTCTTAAAGCGGGCTGACCATCGGATTCAAGATTAAATAATGTCTAAAGAGCAACCCACCCCGGAGGAACAGCTGTTTCTGCAACTGGTATCCTCGCTGGCCACCGGCACCTGGATTGCCATGGGCAAGCTGGCCAATCCGGCCACCGGTAAGATCGAGCGGAACCTGCAGCAGGCCACCTATTCCCTGGACACCCTGGACATGCTGGCCAAACGAATGACGGGCAACCTGGCTGATTGGGAAGAGTCATACCTCTCCCAGGTTTTGACCGATCTTAAAATGAATTACTTGGATGAGCAGAAGAAGGGTGAAACGGAGCCGGTTCCCGATGTCGCGGAACAGGAGCCGCCCGAAGAGACGGGTGAGGAACAGGCCGGTGAAGATCGAGGGACCAATGATTCTGAAGGGGCCGATACCAAAGAGGAAACCGAGGCGTAATGGACAATAACTATAGCCGCATTAACCGCTGGATAGCGGGATCGATTTTCCTGATTGCCCTGGTACTGTATCTCAAAACCATGGCGCCCACGGTCTCCTTCTGGGATTGCGGCGAGTTCATTGCTACCTCCTATATCCTCGGTATCACCCATCCCCCCGGCAGTCCCCTCTATCTGCTCATGGGCCGGCTGTTCTCCATGTTCCCGATTTTCGAGGACATCGGCGCCCGGGTCAACCTGATCTCCCCATTGGTCAGTGCCCTGGCGGTGATGTTTCTTTACCTGAGCGTGGTGCACCTGGTGCGCAAGATGCGCGGCGCTTTCCAGTCTCCCCTGGACGCCATGATTGCTTACGGCTCGGCCGCCACCGCAGCCCTGACCTTCATGGTCACCGACAGCCACTGGTTTAACGCCGTGGAAGCGGAAGTTTACTCGACTTCCACTTTTCTCACCGCCTTCGTAGTCTGGCTGATCCTGCGCTGGAGCCGAAAGGATGATGTGGGCAGCCATACCCACTACATCCTGCTGTTGGCCTACATATTCGGTCTGGCCACCGGCCTGCATATTCTTAACCTGTTGGCCCTGCCGTTCATCGCCCTGGTAATCTATTTCCGCAAACGGGAATTCACCTGGACCGGGCTGCTGACCACCGTCGCTCTTACCGGGGGCGCCTTCCTGGTGGTCTACAAAGGGGTCATCAAAGGGCTGCCCCAGTTGGCCCAGTTGAATATTATATTGCCCGGCCTGGCGATTGCCGCCCTGATCATGGCCACGGTTTGGGTGGTGCGAAGGAAATTGGACACGGCCAGCATCGTCTTGACCTCATTAACTCTCATCGTCCTGGGATACTCCACCTACACAATGTTCTTTATTCGCACCACCCAGGAGCCGGCTATCGAGGTAGGCGATCTGGGCAGTGTTGAAAGTATAGTGTCTTACCTGGAACGGGAACAGTACGGCGATTGGTCCATGTTCGATCGGGCTCGCTGGACCCCGGCCACCCAGCACAGGTATCAAGGCGTCGGCGATTTTTTCTGGAATTACCAGGTAAGGAAGATGTATGTCCGCTATTTCCTCTGGCAATTCGCCGGTCGCGGGCCGGTCCAGGAGCCGGGGGTCTCGTCTTTCGGAGCCACGTCCGTTGAGGATGGTGTAAAGTGGGCCCGGTTCGGACTGCCGCTGGCTTTGATCTTCGGCCTCTTTGGTATGACCTATCACTTGAACCGGGACTGGAAAAATGGCCTGGCGGTAATGTCCCTGTTTCTGGCCACCGGTTTGGTTCTGATCCTGTATCTCAACCAGCCCGACCCCCAGCCGCGGGAACGGGATTACTCCTATGTGGGCAGCTTCCTGGCCTGGTCCATCTGGATCGGTATCGGTACCGCGGGCATGTTGGAGTTAATCACCGGAGGCATAAAGGACCTGCGGCGCAAATTGGCGGTTGTGCCTGTGAGCCTGGCGGTCATAATTGCCGTTATGCCGGGGGTAATGCTGGCCGTCAATTACCGCGAGCACGACCGTAGCGGTAATTACGTCGCCTGGGATTATTCATATAACCTCCTGAACAGTTGCAAGGAAGGGGGCATCCTGTTCACTAACGGGGACAATGATACTTTCCCCCTATGGTACCTCCAGGAAGTGGAGGGTATCCGCAAGGACGTGCGGGTAGTCAATCTGAGCCTGATAAATACCGGCTGGTACATCACCCAAATGCGGGACATGCCCCCTAAACTTCCCCTGAACCTGTCTGACAGGGACATTGCCCAGATGGTGCCTATACCGTGGGAAGAGCGGGAAGTCAGCTTGTCCTATGATAACCCGGAACTGGGCAGCGGCGCTATAACCTGGAACATGCGCCCCACTTACGCTGGCCGGTTCCTGCGAGCCCAGGATCGCATGGTCATACAAATCATCAAGGACCTGAATTTCACCCGGCCGATTTACTTCGCCGTGACGGTGGCTCCCGATAACCGGATCGGACTGGACTCCTACCTGGAGATGCAGGGGCTGGTCTATGAACTTATGCCTCATAAAGTCAAGCCGGTGAATATCGATATGCTCCATCACAACCTCCTGGAAAAATACCAATACCGCAATCTGAACAACCCGGATGTTTATTTTAATAGGAACATCCAGCGACTGATGCAGAATGTCAGAGCCAGTTTCCTGCAACTGGCCCTGGATGGTGTGCTTAACAGGGATTATGACCGGGCTAAAATGTATTTAGATACCCTGGCGGCCACCATTTCCGAAGAGGTGATCCCGGTGTCCAACATGGCTCTCTATATGCAGATAACCCAGCTGTACGCTGAGGTGGGAGACACCACGGAGCTCCGCCGGCGCCTCGATCACTTTCCTCCCAGGTTCAATCTACTCCCCCGCGACCAGCTGCGACTGGGGTCCATGTACGGTCGCAACTTGAATGATTGGGCTGCCGCCGACCGGATTATGGCCCAGGCCTATGCCACTAATCCCCTGGACGGCGAGGTGGTCGGTTCCCTGGTGCAGATTTACCGCGCCTCAGGGCAGGGGGATAGGGCTATTCCGTTCCTCACCGAATGGTTGGCCGCAAATCCCGATGACCAAAATGCCCGGCAGATTCTGGAGAGCCTGGAGTAACACTTTTACTCTGGTTTTCACCACCGGCCGCGGCCACAGCAACCAATGAGCAGTTCCTCTCCACCGGTCGTCACTGTGATCGTCCTGAACTATAATGGGATGCAGTTCCTGCGCACCTGCTTCGATTCACTGGCGGGTTGCACCTATCCCCGGCTGGAGCTGCTGATGGTGGATAACGGTTCCAGCGATGACAGCATCCGGTTTGTGCAGGATAACTACCCCTTGGTGCAGGTGCTAAAGAGTGGCGGCAACATCGGCTATAGCGCCGGCAACAATCTGGGCATTGCGGCTGCCAAGGGGGAATACGTGGTGCTGCTCAATAACGACGTGGAGGTGACACCCGGCTGGGTGGAACCGCTGGTTGAGGAGTTTGAAAGCGACCCCTCCATTGCCGCCTGCCAGCCCAAAATCTTGCACCTGGTGGACCGCCACAAGTTCGAGTACGCCGGCGCCGCCGGTGGCTGGATGGACCTGTTCGGCTACCCCTTCCTCCGTGGTCGAGTGTTTAATACCACCGAGGAGGATCGGGGGCAGTACGATGACAGCGTGGACCTGTTCTGGACCTCCGGCGCGGCCATGGCGATTCGCAAGTCGGCGCTGGAGCACACCGGAGATCTGGATGTGGACTTCGTGCATCACATGGAGGAGATCGACCTCTGTTGGCGCATGCACCTCCAGGGCTACCGCTTGCGGGTGCGGCCGGACGCGGTTATCTACCACTACGCCGGTGGCACCATCAAACCGGACAGCTATGCCAAGATTTACTGGAACCATCGTAACAGCCTGCTGATGCTGCTGAAAAACCTCGGCTGGCCACGGCTTTCCTGGGTGCTGCCGGTGCGGCTGGCCCTGGATGCCGTCCTGTTGCTGAAATCGCTGTTAACCCTGGACCTTAAGCGCCTGGCAGCGGTGTTGGCGGGATACTTCTGGTTGGCGGTCCATCCCCGCTTGATCTGGCGCAAACGGCGGGTGGTGCAGGCCGGGCGGCAAGTCACCGACCGGGCCCTGGACCCCTATATCTACCACGGCAGCCTGGTGCTGACCTATTACCTGCTGGGCCGTAAAACTTTCAGGGAAATTCAGGGGCCAGCGGATTAAATTTCCGCCGCCGTTCCCAATCCATTAGGCCCATGCACCTATCTGACTATCCCCAGCAACCAAACCTATTGCTTACCGGAGGCAGTGGGCTATTGGGCGCCAATCTGCTCCGGCTGGCGCCCTGGCTCCAGGCCCCGGCCCACCGGGAATTTGACCTGGCCAAACGCAGCACCATGGAGGCTTACTTTAAGCGCCATACGGTGGAATCCGTAATCCATGCCGCCGCCTATACCTCGCCGCCCCTGGTGGATGAGCGCCCCATGGAGGCCTTGGAAGCCAACGTGACCGGCACCGCCCATTTAGTTCGTTTGTGTCATGACGCGGGGGCCCGGCTGGTCTACATTTCCACCGACTACGTGTTCCGGGGTGACCGCGGACAGTATCGCGAAGATGACGAGCTGCTGCCCCAGAACCGGTATGCCTGGTCGAAGCTGGGGGGCGAATGTGCCGTGCGGCTCTATGAAAATTCACTGATTATCCGCACCTCCTTTTGCGAACCGGAGTTCCCCTATCCCAAAGCGTTCGTCGATCAATACACCTCCCGCGACTCGGTCACGGTCATAGCCCCCATGATCCTGGCCCTGGCCCTGGACCGGGACCTAACCGGGATCGTGCATGTGGGTACCGAGCGTAAGACCGTCAAGGAGCTGGCGCTGAAGCTGGGGCGTAGCGATGTGGGCGACCTCAGGAGGGATGAGGTCAGCTTCAATGCTCCCCGGGACACCTCACTGGATATTACTAAGCTAAAAACCATTCAGGAATCGAGCAAACAATGAAAATATTTATCGTCGGCGGGGCCGGATATATCGGCTCACGCCTGGTTCCCAATCTGATGGACCACGGTTACGAGATCAAGGTGGCCGACTTGCTGTGGTTTGGCAATCACTTGCCGCCGGATACGGAGCTGATTAAAAAGGATGTATTCGATCTGACCGTGGCGGAGCTCACCGGCTATGACCGCGTGATTTTCCTGGCAGGGCTATCAAACGACCCCATGGCCGAATTTTCCCCGGCCATGAACTTCATCTCCAACGCCGCGGCGCCGGCGTATCTGGCGTTCATTGCCAAACAGGCCGGCGTGCGGCGCTTTATCTATGCCGATTCCTGCTCGATCTACGGCTATACCGTGAATGAGCTCTATGATGAAGAGTCCCCCACCACCTGCGCCTACCCTTACGGCATATCAAAGCTCCAGGGGGAATTCGGTGTGCTGCAGCTGGTGGACGACAAGTTCTCGGTTATCTGCCTGCGCCAGGGGACCTTGTCGGGCTACAGCCCCCGCATGCGGTTCGACCTGATCGTCAATACCATGTACAAGACCGCCATGCAGGAAAAGAAAATCACCATAAACAATCCGGCTATCTGGCGGCCAATACTGGGTATGCGCGACGCCGTCAATGCCTACCTGCGGGCCATCCAGGCCGACGATTCCATTGCGGGGGTCTTTAATTTGGCCTCCAGCAACTTCACGGTGGGGCAGGTGGGCGACCTGGTGTGGGCCCACGTGGCGCAAGAGCACGGTATGAAAGTGCAGCTGGACATCCGCAACATTCAGGATTACCGTAATTATAAGGTTTCCAACCAGAAGGCCAAGGATGTCCTGGGGGTCACATTCAACGACTCGATCGATTCCATCCTGGAGAGCCTGGACGCCCATTTCGGTCCCGATTTCGATTACGATCAGGATGAATTCTATAATATCAAGGTCTTCCATAAAATATTTCCCCAAATCGGCAACAGCCCGTAGGCAGGTCATAAGCGGCGATGCAGATCAAATCCACACCCCTGCGGGACCTTCAGGTGATCACACCTAAGATATTCGAAGACCAGCGCGGCTTTTTCATCGAGAGTTGGCGCCGGGACGCATTTCGGGAGGAGTTGGGCCTGGATCTGGATTTTGTCCAGGATAATCATTCGCGCTCGGGGCGGAACGTGGTGCGCGGCCTGCATTTTCAATGGGAACCGGCCATGGGCAAACTGATGCGTGTGACCCGCGGCCGGGCGTTCCTGGTGGCGGTCGATATTCGCCCGGACTCTCCCACCCTGGGCCAATGGTTCGGCCTGGAGGTCAGCGAGGAAAACAAACTGTTGGTCTGGGCGCCGGCCGGTTTCGCCCGGGGATTCTGCGCCCTGTCTGAAGTTACCGATATCCAGTATAAGTGCACCGGAGCCTACAATCCCCAGGGCGAGTCGGGTATCCTATGGAACGATCCGGCTATCGGCATTAAGTGGCCGGTGACCGATCCGATCCTCTCCGATAAGGATCAAAAGGCGCAAACCCTGGACCAATGGCTGGAGCGTCCCGAAGCCTCGAATTTTCCTTACTGACCACTCTTCGTTTGGACTGCAAGTAGCCGGGAAAATTTCCCCCGGAGGCGAACATGGTGTTTGACACCATTTTTCACGATGCTAACTTTCAGGGTCGTAAAACCAAGGACAGACGGGTTATACGCTTCGCAATTACCCTCACCGACTAACCAACTATACCCTTTTTAATACGAGAGAATCAATAATGACCTATACCAATCCGTTCGCAATTGCCCAGCAACAGTTCGATGAAGCTGCCGAGCTGCTGGGGTTGG
The DNA here is from genome assembly GCA_022574435.1 of Fidelibacterota bacterium. GTDB lineage: Bacteria > Fidelibacterota > Marinisomatia > SCGC-AAA003-L08 > TS1B11 > JACZSB01. The sequence goes on along the minus strand of JACZSB010000027.1, from coordinate 8,691 downwards.
AACCGGCCATGCGCGAGTTGCTCCGTTGGCCGCAACGCGAGTTCAAGTTTACCCTGCCGGTTAAGATGGATGATGGCCAGGTCCAGGTGTTTCACGCCTACCGCGTGCAATACAATTCCTCACGGGGCCCCACCAAGGGCGGTCTGCGCTGGCATCCGGAGGAGACCATGGACACGGTACGGGCCTTGGCCGCCTGGATGACCTGGAAGACCGCCGTGGTAAATATCCCCCTGGGCGGCGGCAAAGGCGGGGTTACCTGTAACCCCAAGGAGCTATCGGAAACTGAAAAAGAACGCCTGGCCCGAGCCTACATGGGTGCAGCGGCCCATATCCTGGGGGTCACCAATGATGTTCCGGCTCCTGATGTATACACCACACCGCAGATCATGGCCTGGATGATGGATGAGTATGAGAAGATCGTGCGGGAAAACCATCCCGGCGTGATCACCGGTAAACCGATCCCACTGGGCGGCTCGCAGGGCCGCGCTGACGCCACCGCCCGGGGCGGAATCTATACCGTCCGGGAGGCCTCCCAGCTACTGGGGATCAAGGTCCAGGGCGGCAGCATGGCGGTGAACGGATTCGGCAACGCCGGGCAGTTCGGCGCCCTGTTGGGCGAAGAGCTGCTGGGACTGAAACTGGTGGCCGCTTCCGATTCCCGGGGCGGGATTTATAACGCCAAGGGATTCTCGGCCCGGGACGTAGTGGACTACAAATTGAAAACCGGCCGGCTCCAGGACTACCCGGACTCCGAACCAATTTCCAACGAGCAGCTTTTGGAGTTGGACGTCACGGTGCTGTTCCCCAGCGCCTTAGAGGGGGTGATCACGGGGGAGAACGCCGACCGCATCAAGGCTAAGATTGTGTGTGAGCTGGCCAACGGGCCCACCACGCCCGAAGCGGATCTGATCATGTGGCAGAATGGAGTTTTTGTGGTACCTGATTTCCTGGCCAACGCCGGCGGGGTGACCGTATCGTACTTCGAGCAGGTGCAGAACAGCTACAACTTCTACTGGGAACTGAGTGATGTACACCGCCGCCTGGACGCCATCATGACCCGGGCGTTCCACGATGTCTATGAGCAGTACACCAGCCGCAAGGATATCCACATGCGGCAGGCGGCCTATCTGATCTCCATCCTGCGGGTGGCCGAGGCCTGTCGTCTGCGAGGTTGGGCCTAGAGTTTCCCGCCGGCGGTAATGGTCTGAAATGCTTATATGGGCACATCTAACTGAGGCCGTGACCCTATCCTGCGGCCGGTTCTGTATTTAACTTAAGCCCGCAGCGCTACCATCGAGGGCTTCCACCAGTGACCACCGAGACCAAACCGGCTAATAGCAAGTCCCAAGCCCGCTACAAGGAGATCAAGGCCAAGATCAAGGCCTATCCCCACCTGGAGGAGAAGATCTACCTGCACCTGTTGCTCACCCTGCACGAGAAGCAATACGTTTCCATCGACAACATCTACGCCCAGGCCCGGGAAGAGGCTTCCACATTTCGCTATGACCAGGACCCGGGTAGTCCCAATGTGGGCCCGGAGCACTGGTCTTCCAACGAGCGGCGGTTGATCCGCCGGTTGACCCTGAAACGGGCCTGCGATTATCTCAGCGACGATGAGATCGACGAGCTCATATTTTCGGTTGTGAAGCGGGATTACATTTACGCCCTGGAGAATATCGCCAACCTCACCGATGTCTCTTTCGGCGTCCTGGCCGACAAGGTGCGGGAGTTCAGTAATATCCCGTTCATCAAGCCGTTGCCCAAGGAAGAGGTCATGGGGCTGCGGGTATCGCTGCTGCGCCATTTCATCAGCGATCACCTGGAGTTCATCCGCGTCGCCAAGCACTACCTCACAGTACGCGATATGGCCCCCCTGGTGGAACATACCCTGGGGTCAGCCGCCGGCCATGGGCGGGTCGGTGGGAAAGCGGCCGGGATGTTGCTGGGGCATAAGATCCTGCAGACTGATTTGAGCGCCAAGTACCGGGAGATCATCAAGATTCCCGAATCCTATTACCTGCGCACCGATGTCTTCGAGGATTTCCTTTCCATCAACGGCTTGACCAAATACCAGAACCAGAAGTATAAGACGCCCGATGAAATCCGCAACGAGTTTCCCGCCATCCAGGAGGTGTTCCGCAATGGGAAATTCCCCGATTACGTCATAAAACAGTGCCGCGCCATGTTAAAGAGCGTGGGGAAACACCCGCTGGTGGTGCGTTCCAGCAGCCTGTTGGAGGACAATTTCAAGGCCGCTTTCTCGGGCAAGTATCGGAGCGTGTTTCTGGGGAACCAGGGCAACCTGGACCACCGGCTATCCAACCTTTTGACGGCTATCGGTGAGGTGTTTGCCAGCGGCCTGGCGCCGGACCCATTGCTCTACCGCCGGGAACGCAACCTGCTGGACTACGACGAAAAGGTGGGAATCCTGATCCAGAAAGTGGTGGGTTTCAAATATCGGCATTATTTCCTGCCCAGTTTCTCCGGGGTGGCCCTGTCGCGAAACGACTATACCTGGAGCCCGCGTCTCAAGCCTGAGGACGGCCTGGTACGGTTGGTAGCGGGCCTGGGGACTCGGGCCGTGGACCGGGTGGGGGACGATTACCCGCGCTTGGTGGGCCTGTCCGCGCCCACCTTGCGTCCCGAGGTTACGGTAGAGGCGCAGAAAAAATACTCCCAGACCATGGTGGACGTCATCGATCTGAAAGCCAACAGCTTCGAGGTGATTACCATTGACCAGCTGCTGGGGGACGAACCGCTGCCCGGTTTCGAGGGCATCTTTTCCCTGGACGAGGGCGATTATCTGCAAACCGCCTATACCCGCGTCTCACCCGGCCGGTACCACGATGGCGTGGTGACCTTCGAAAAGCTGCTCAAGGACAGTCCCTTCCCGGCCATGCTCAGGGAGATATTAAAGACCATCGAGGAGGCCTACCAGTGCCCTATAGATATCGAATTCTCACACGACGATAAGCATTTCTACCTGTTGCAGACCAGGCCCACAGCTCAGCGGATGGATGCCGGCCGGGTGGATATTCCCTCCGGGATTGCCCGGGAGGACCAGCTCTTTCGCACCCAGCAGTACGTGCATAGCGGCCGGGTGGATGACATCGAATACATAATATTCTGTGATCCCCGGGCCTACCGCCAGATGCCCGATGACCACGCCCGCCATCAGCTGGCCCGCATTATAGGAAAACTAAACCAACAGCTGGCCGGCAAGCGCTTCATCCTGATGGGGCCGGGACGCTGGGGCAGCAACAATATCGACCTGGGAATCCCGGTCCAGTACAGTGAGATCAGCAACACCAAGGTGCTGATCGAAGTAGCTTTCCGTGAGGGCAATTATACGCCGGAAGTCTCCTTCGGCACCCATTTTTTCCTCGACCTGGTGGAAGCGGGTATTCACTACCTGCCGCTGTTTCCTGATCAGCAAGGCACCTTTTTCAACCAGGAGCTGTTTGATGCGGCGCCCAACGCGCTGGGGGCCGTTCTGCCGGCGGCCGTTGACTTTGCACCCTACGTGAGTGTGTTCGAAGCGCGCATGTTAAAAGAGGGCCGGCCCCTGCACCTGCGAATGAGCGGGGAGGCCCAGCTGGCGGTGGCCTACTTCGGCGCAGCCCCCTAACCGTTGGTTGCGCGTCAATCCCGGCTCGGCAGCCCTGAAGCTTTCCGGTCCTCCACCCGCACCCGGGTCAGATTGGCCTCCATCACCTTGAGAAAAAGCGGCATGGCCCAGTCGGCGTTGGCAATGTCCCGGTTATCGAACCGCATTATGCGCAGATAAGATACATCGTCGATACTGATGGCCAGGGTGGTCAGGGCCAGCCCCCGGCCGTTATCCCGATAGCTCAGTGCCGGCAGGTTTTCATCGTACAATATAAATAGGTCCTCGGTCAGGGGATCGAAATGTGAGGCCCGGCCGGCGGTGTTGGCCGGGATCACGAACTGGTGTTCGGTGACCACGATACCGGGGGGCATCTCCTCATCGAAGGTCTCCACGGTGATTTCCATGGTGTCGGCCTGGAAGACGATCGCTACCGGCCCCGAGAAAAATTGTACCCGTTCCAAGTCCCCCGGGGCCAGGTTCTGCACGTCACTCAGCCCGATATTCACCAGCTCCTGGGCGCAACCGGCCAGCAGGAAGCCCGCCAGCAGGCACGCCAGGGTTCTGTCCCTAACCCGTAGCCACAGGGATTGCCCGCTTGTGTCTTGCAGGGTTCGGGTAATATTGTGCACAGGCGCTCCTTTCCATTTACGAGTGGCAGACGCTGCTAAGAGTACGGCGTTGGAAGGGGAAAGTCAAGGGGCCTGTCCATCTACGGAAGCCGGGATGGGCGTCTCCCTCTAAAATGGGGTCGGCCCCGCACTCGGCGTGTGGCTCCGATAAAGCGGGGCTTGGTCTCCTGCCATCCCCGCTTATGACGTATGCGGCTCGTAAACCTACATAGTAATGAGCATTAAGACTGATAGAAGAACCACTAGGAAATTGAAAACGAAATGGATCGCAAACGAGGGCCAGATGCTCTTGCTCCGGTAAAATATATAGGCAAATACCAGGCTGGCAACAAGTAGGAGGGGCAGCAACCACAGCTGAAACGTATGGTACAGGGCAAAAAAGACACCGTTGGCAATCCAGCCCAAATTGCCGTACCGGCTCAGTTTCGGCAGTATCCAGGCCCGGAAATAGAGTTCCTCTGTGAGAATATTGAGCAGCAGAGTAACTGCCATTAGTGGGAGCAGATAAAAGGCGTCTTTCAGTGGGAGGCCCGGCGAAAGCACCTCGGGATCAGCGGTCATGGGATCGATAGTTGGGTTCAGGAAAAAGGGCATGTAATCCGGTACGGTAAGATGGAATAACGCCATGAACGGAACAGCCAGTTTCTGGGCCGCCATGACGAGCACTAATCCCACCACCCCCATACCCAGATATAGCATCCATTCTCTGCCTGTCAGCCGTCGCATGCACATACGAGTCCATATGGAGATGCCAAGCTGGTCTGCTTCCTTTTTAAGTAGAATGACCGCCGCAACTACAAAACCCAGCAGCATAACGCTGGCAACAGTAGGCCAGGCAATCAACACGGGCATGCCACCATCCACCAGTTTTGGCAAAACAAAACGAAAGCCCACAAGGCCTACGCTGCTCGGGATAAAGATAGCCAGCAGAAATTGCACTGGCGTTAGTTGGCGGGTTTGCCCCCAATCAAATACGTTGTTTTCCATACCTACTCCTTACGTCCTTGCGACTACGGCTAGGCTTTTACCCTGTATCGCTATTGCGCGGTGCGGGAATGTGCAACCTGTATGTCTTCAGACACGTTGGACGCTTGTGGCCAAAATCTAAGAGCGATATTCCGCGTTTCCAAGTTTTAGTTCGCACCTCATCCGAAGCCTCCACCCCAGCATCTACATCGCCCGCCCCCTGATGCCGCCAACGGCGAGGGTGACGCCGGATCAGTTCCTACAGAGATCCGGTTACCCTCAATAACTACCCCCCCTCAATGGGCTGTCAGCTTGGTTGGAAGACTGATCGCTGGTAGGAGGGTTGTATATAACTGAAGGCAAACTTTCGATGGGTAGCAAAACTCCATGTAGGGGTAGACAATGTACTATCGCAAGTGTGACAGCTGGCTGGAAATGTGGATCAACCCTCAAAGTTCGCCGTCAGGGGGCGGGCCGTGAAGGGAGCATTATTGACCGACCGTACAATAAAGTGTTGACTTATTGACCAACCGGTCAGTAAATTACTAACAGTAATAAAGCCATGAATGCCCGCCCCAGATTGAGTACCCACGAGAAAGCCCAGGAAAACCGCCGCCAAATCCTGGAGTCGGCTGAAAGGGTCTTTGCCCGCAAGGGTTTCGACGGGGCCAACATGCGGGAGATCGCCGCCGCCGCCGGGGTGAACAAGTTCATGTTATACTACCATTTCGATGATAAGCAGACCCTTTTCGACCGGGTGTTGGAGGCCATTACCAGGCCGGTCTTCCGTAAACTGACCGATACCATCGATGGCGCGGCTTCGTTGGAGGAGGCCATAGGTGATGTGTACGATCTATACGCCCGGCTGTTCGCTAAGAATGGGGGGCGCATGCGCTCCTTTATGGCCCGCGAGATTGCCGCCGGTGCTCCCCGGGCCAGCAAGCTATTCAAATTAAGGCTACCGGCAATATTCGATCATTGGGCGCCGAAGATCGAGGAGGACCTGGGCCGCGGGCCGCTTCCTGAGCGGCAGCTGGCCATGGCTGGTATGAATATCATGGTGAGTATCGTATCCCGTTTCTTGATGCAACCTTTATTGACCGAAGTAATGGCAGCGCAGCAGCTGTTCCCGGCCGACCGCCATGTCAAGGAACAGGCGGTGCAATTCATCCTGGGCGGTGTCCGGGCCTCGGTCGGCACAACCGTTCTGACCCAAACGCATAACTGAAAAGCGAAGCTATGAAGAAGAAACTGATCAACTGGACCGTCGAGCATCCGTACCAGTCAATAACTATGGCTCTATTATTAAGCCTGGTTTTGACCTCGGGCATCAGATTTATTCATGTTGAAGACGATATGATGAAGATGCTGCCGCAAGATATCCCCTCGAGGATCATCTGGAACGAGATCGAAGAGCAGTTCGGCGCCACTGAGGCGGTTTTTATCAGCGTCGGCAAACCCGGTGAATCCGTTTTTACGCCCCAGGCCATGGCCCTGATATGGGACTTGAGCACCGCCTTTGAGCTGCTGCCGGAGGTCGACGAGGTACGCTCCATTGCCACCATGGATAAGATTTATAGTGCCGACGGCCTCATGGAAGTGGGCCGGCTGATGCCCCACCGCGACTTGACTGCCGAGGAAATAGGCGCTCTCAAAAAGTATTTGAGCGACAACCCCGATATGGGCCGCATGATGGTCTCACGGAATGAAGACTTCGCCAGCCTGATGATACTGCCCGTCACCGGGACGTCGGATGATGAGCTGGCCCGGGCCATCGACGCGGTGCAGGTGGCTGGGAGCGAGGGTTATGAATACCACCTGGGCGGACTGCCGTATGTCCGCGGGATAATTTCAAAAACGGTGACCGCGGACGTGGCCGGTCTCATGCGCATCGGCGTGGTGCTGCTGGCTTTCATACTGCTCCTGAATTTGCGCAGTATCCCCGGCCTGGTCGTAACCCTGGCGGTAATTATACTCTCTACTTTGTCGATGGTCGGTTTTTTTGGCTGGATGTTCATGCTGACCCAGAGCGATAAGTTCGCCTTTTCGATGATGAATTCCAATATGCCCATAATCCTGCTCACCATTGCCACGGCTGATGGCGTGCATATCGTCACCCGTTTTTTCCGCGAGATGCGGCAGCGCCAGGATACCAAGGCCTCCGTGACGGCTACCATGGATGTGCTGATGCTGCCGGTATTTCTCACCTCCGTGACAACCATGGCCGGTTTCCTCTCCCTGGTAACCTCCCCCCTGGGCCCCATGCTGGGCTACGGCCTGACGGTAACCTTCGGCATCGCCTGGGCCTGGTTCATTTCCATTACCTTCCTGCCCAGTGTTATGAGCCTGATAAAATGGAACCTGGCCGGCCGGGCCCTGCGCGGCGCCGGCATCTTTGAGCAGGGCATCCACCGCATGGGCCAGATTATATTGCGCCGGCCACGCGTCGTGCTGGGCGCCGGGCTGGCGGTTCTGCTCGTTTCCGTGGTGGGGATCGGTCTGGTGAAGGTGGAAGTCAACATCATCAAGTTCTTCCAGCCCGGGTCGCCCATCAGGGCCAGCATGGATTTCCTGGACCGGGAAATGTACGGCTCCTCCAACCTCGTTTTCCGGATCAGCGGTGACATAAAAGACCCTGAAATCCTCACCGGCATGGAAAACATCCAGAAGCTGCTGGAGCGGGAAGAGGCCGTGGGGAATACCATCTCCATCGCCAACATAATCGCCAAGCTCCACCGGGTGGTGATGGATGACAACCCGCAGTACGAGGTTATTCCCGAGACCCGCGCCAAGGTGGCCAACCTGTTGACCATGTACGGCATGTCCGGCGATCCCGACGATTTTAGCTCACTGGTGGACTACGATTACGAAACCGCGCTGATCAACGCCACCATGAAAACCATCTCCACCGCTGAAATGGTGGCCCTGGTGGGGCGTCTGGAAAAGGGGCTGGGAGCTGACCGCCCGGATCAGATGAAAACAGTGCTGTCCGGATTCCCGGTCTTCCTGAGGGACTTCACCACCTTACTCATCGATAGTTCCTTGCGATCGCTGGCGCTGGCGCTGGTATTCGTAATCATCATATCGTGGATCTTCTTCAAGTCTCTTAAGTTTGGACTGCTGGCCGTAATTCCTTTAGCAGCGGCGATCGTGCTCAATTTCGGATTGATGGGCTGGCTGGGCATCGAGCTCAGCCATGTGACTGCCCTGCTCACCTCCATTATCATCGGGGTAGGGGTCGACTTTGCCGTGCACTTCATCGCCCAGTACCGTCATTTCCAGGGCCTGATGGATATCGATCAGGTGACCCAGGCGGCCATCGATGATGTGGGTTATCCCATCCTGCTGAACGTGGTGGCGGTGGCCGTGGGATTCTCCGCCTTGCTGTGGTCCTCCTTTGTTCCCATGAATTTCATGGGCAGCCTGGTGATCATCTCCATGATCTCCGCGGCGGTGGGCACGCTTACCATCCTGGCTACCATCATG
>JACZSB010000266.1 GCA_022574435.1 Fidelibacterota bacterium | reverse complement strand
GGCCCCTGCCGCCCGGGTGATGGACCCTATGGCCTGCTGATCCCGGCCCTCGGAAAAGTTAGGGACGCATTCAATCAGCTGCATGGCCGGCGTCAGACAGAACGGAGGAATTTAAGCAGGAAGATGATAACGATCAGCAGCGCCAGGTAACGCCAGATGGCCCGTTTGTTCCAGCGCTGCTCCCGGAGGTGGTGAAACCTGATCCGGGGACGATCCGGTTCAGACCTGAACCGGCCGGGCATCCTATATTCCCGCGAACAGGAATGCGAAGAACCGCACAAAGGGGCCGATGAAGAGCCACAGGATCGAAAAGCCGGTGAGCATGCCCATCATGACCAGGCCGAGCAGCACCATGGGGCCGTAGCGCTCCAGGTTGTAGTTCCAGTGGGCATACTGGGGCGGCAGCAGACTGTACATGATCTTGGAACCGTCCAGGGGCGGCACCGGCAACATGTTGAATACGGCCAACATAAGATTGATCTGCAAACTGCGGACCATCATGGAAATAAGGATGGGTCCCAGGGCACCGGACAAGTAAGCACTCGGGTCACTGGTGAGAAACCGGATAATCAAACCACTTAAAAGAGCCAGCCCCATGTTGGCGGCCGGTCCCGCCAGGGCCACCCACAGCATGTCCCGCTTGGGGTTGGCGAAGTAGCGCGGGTCCACCGGTACCGGTTTGGCCCAGCCGAGCCCTATCACAAACAGCATGACGGTGCCCATGGGGTCCAGGTGCGACAACGGATTGAGGGTCAGGCGGCCGGCCTGCTTGGCGGTGGGGTCGCCCAACCGGTAGGCCACCATACCGTGGGCATATTCGTGCACTGTCAGGGCAAACAGGATCACCGGTATCAGCAGGACTAATGTTTGGGGGTCGAGGTTGAACATGAGGCCGAAGTTAAGGCACCGGGGACCTGGAGAAAACCGCCGGGGTGAGCCTCGTACGTGGTTATAATGGTAGCCGGTGTTACCTAGGCGGCAAGCGGCGGAGGGTGCGCTGCCGGTTAAATCATGGGACGGCCCGGAATCAGAGCCTAGTCGCTCAGATCGCTTTTTACCTGCTCAAATTCCTCCTTGGTGATCTCTCCCTTCGCATAGCGCTTCTTCACAATGTCCAGGGGAGACTCCGACCCGCCCCTGCCAGGGCCGACGCCGTATGATTTCGGGAGTTGTTTCCACCTGCCTGGTCTGCGCGACCGGGGCCGTTTACCACCTCGACCATACATCCGTGACATAAAGATCACCATGATGATCATCAAGATCATGGGGAAAATAAAAAGCCCGTTTGACCAAAAATTGTTAAATCCCATGACGTATTGTTCCTCCTCGCCGGCAGGCTTGATAGTGAGAGTGGGCACGCTGGTGACGGCCAACCAGCCCACTACCGGCCGGAAAGCGGCCGACTGCACTGGATACCGCCCAGGCCAGGCCCTTGCAATCAGGTTTTAACAGCCTCGACTACCTTCATCAGCCACTCTTCCTTTTCCTGCTCCGATAGACCGTCCAGCCCCTGTTTCACCATCTTGATGACGAGATTCGTTACGAACTCGCTACGTTCTTCTTGCGCCATCTTGGGGAACATCGTATCGACACATTCAGACATCATCTTGGATATCATTCCCAGCTTGCCACCCTCACCTATTTCGTCCCCCATCATACTCATCATCATCTTGGGCATCATCTCCTGCATATCGATCCCCCCCATCATCCTGGGCATCATCTCGACCATCATCTGCTTCTTATCATCGACACTCATCTCTCCAAAAAACTTGTTCATCATGCTGTCCATCATATTCTTCTTATCCTCAGAGCTCATCTTGCCCATCATCGAGCCCATCATTGTATCCATCATACCCATTGCAAACCTCCTCGGATCAAATTTATTTCGTGGTAGAATCCATGGACCATTCCAGGTGTCGCCCCAACCACCTGCGGCTGGAGTTCTCTGCTTATCAGTGATTGTGATCGCCGCCTAACCGTTCCTTGGAGTCAGGGCCTGAGCCTGGCGAAAATAGCAATAGCATATTCATAAACCAAGTTATTCGTAGTGCGGGAACGGGAGCCGGTCCATTAAGGCCTGCCCTGAGCCCTTCACCCGCCTAAGGGCGGAGTTCGGATTAACTTCATAGAATGGTCCAAGTCCGCCGCGTCCTCTGGGATGAGGTCCGCCCCACTTCCTGCCAGATTTGTCCCTTCGCTGACCAGCTGTAAGAGGGGCTAACGGCGGGACGCACCACGCGAACGACAGAGCTTATTGAGCTAGCGGCGGCGATATCGCTTAGGCTGGGTAGCCAACTCCACCCGAGAGCTTTATAAGGACCTCCCAGCATGCCTGCCGGTACTGGTCATTGACCAGATGTGGCTGAGAATGGAGCTCCACAGGGCCCACGAGCTTGCCGGCAGGACTCGCATAGAAGCCTCCACTCTGCTCGTCAGAATAGTCGGCAGCCGCCACGTAACGCCCGGCGGCAACATCCAACGGCCCGGCCATGCCGATGAGCGGCCCCAGCACCTTCATCAGCGGCATCATCACGTTGCGGGCTAGGAATGCCATGTTCCGGCCAAAGTTCGAGGCCGGTGCGCTACCGGGGCTGACAGCGTTGACGGTCATCCCGGACGAGAGTTTCTCAGCGAGGGCAGAGGCCCACCAGACCGAGAAGGACTTGGAGACCGCATAGGACACGTTGGGCTGGAAAGGAAGATTCGAATTGGCTCGGGCCATGGCCTCCATGGCAGCGGCTAGGTCGCCCTGGAATTTTTCGGCGGCCAGGGCGTTAAAGTCGGGGATCTTCATCATCGGCACGTCTCCCCGTGCGGCCTCTGATCCGGCGATCACAATCCGCGCGTGAGCGCCAAGCAGATCGTGGCCCAGCATCCCCATTGTGAGCCGGTGATGACCGACGTTCGCCACGGCGAAGCCCATCTCGACACCCTGGGAGTTGCGCACTGGCGGCGGTCCGATCATCACTCCAGCATTGAGCAGGAGAAAATCGACGCGGGAACTGCGGTCAGCCAGAACCTTCACCGCTGCGTCGACCGACTCGAGTTCCGAGACGTCTACGGTCAGTGCCTCGAAGACCTTGCGACCAGTCCGCTCCTCGAGAAGAGCGATTGAGGCGGCGCCTTTCTCCTCAGTCCTACAGGCCAGGATCACCTGACCCCAGTCCCCTTCAGCCAAAAGGGCGGCGGTTTCGAAGCCGATCCCTGAATTCGCCCCCGTGATCAGAGCGGTATCGTTGGTATGATTGTTCATGCTTTGAATTATCCTTATTTTAGATTGAAAGCCGGTTTGTGATCCACTAGAATCACAACTGTCTAAAGTTTGAGTTGAGCGTTTGCAAAAGAGCAAACGGCTCTTTTGGAGTCCGCTCCAACGTGTAGTTTGGCGTCACAGCCTACGCCGGCTGAAGGAGCTCAACTACGTTACCAGAAGGGTCTTTGCAGAGAATCTGTTTCCCCCCGGCCCGTCCACAATATCGTTTCTGAATTTAACACCATCGTCCGTAAGCTTTGAGACGAGGGATTCCAAATCTTACACAATCAAGACGAACCTGGACCAGCCTCCCGGGCCGGGTATAGCGCCATCCGGCATGGGCCTGGACGCCGATGCTTTTGGCCCCGATACCCATAGCATTAAGTCGCCATGTACCAAGATTGCTATGCCAGTACCGTAATACTGTTCCAGTTTAAAACCAAGCTCTGAGACATAGATGGCCACGGCATCGCCTGCGTCATCTACGACGTATCTTACTTGGGCCATTTTTTAGCCTCCTTAATGCCGGATAACTATTAATTAAAAAATCGCCTCAAGCGGCCACAATCTCATATTGTGTTTGTACCCAGGACGGAACCTAATTCCCCCTGCTGACTAACCCAAAAAAAATGATAAATTTTAACAATAATTCTGATTGCCTAGTCGCGAGATTCCGGATTCAGGATCCAGCAGTAAGGAATTGCACATTTATTGCGCACCTACCTCCCTCCCCGGCCATCGGGAGTGAGGCAACGGTCCCCCCTATCTGCAATTCGTTTCCGGTATTAAATGGCATTTAACATATTAATTTTTAGTATCTTATACTATTCCCCCGCCCTTCGTGCCATCATGGTTAATTCAGAAAAAACAATCGGCTCACCTCCCTCGTCGGCATCGGTGAACCTTTTTTAAAGCCTTTTGCTATCCTTTCGAGGGCCGTAAGCTGTGTTCCCGGTGCCGCTTCGCGGGGCGATCAGAGGCTGGAGCTGGTTTATTTTGGCTCAATGGCCCACCCCTTTGGGCGTTGTACCGGTGTGGTTGGCGGGAATTGATTTTAATAGCAGGTTGGTCTGATGCCAGGTCGGAGGCCAGCAAGGACGGCAGCATTACCAGCCAAACCCCCGGTGGAGGCCGACCCCGATCATCAGTCCCCGGCCA
>JACZSB010000026.1 GCA_022574435.1 Fidelibacterota bacterium | reverse complement strand
GATTGCAACGCAGACGGTATCGGCGACTTCCTGATTTCGGCCCCCATGAATGATTTTGCCGGCGAGGACGCTGGACGTGTTTATCTCTATTCCGGAATCGACGGAGCGTTGTTGAACACATTTGAAGGCGCGCCCGGGGAAACCCTCGGACGCGAAATCGACGGTGGCATGGATCTCAACAGTGACGGCATTCCGGATTTTATCGCAGGCGCTCCATCTGGAGGCCTGAATTTTGGGACACCCGGAGTGATTTACGCGTTTTCTAGCCAGAATAAAACTCCGCTTTATTCGTTCATGACCACAAGCCCCGACAGTACGCTTGGACTGGGTCTGGGAGTGGCGCTATCATTCGCCGGAGATCTGGATAATGACGGTGTAAGCGATATCATCGCCGGGGTCCCCGGCTTTAAAGCGCTGTTTGGCGAAGAATTGTATCCAATCGGCAGTGTTGAGATTCGTTCTGGCGTCGATGGATCTGTGATTAGTGTAATTAACGCGCCAGTCGAAATGGACTTTGCCGGTGGCGGTTTTGGAAGCCGTGTTGCCGGAGGTGGTGATGTCAATGGCGACGGTTCGCCCTCAAACAACGACCTGATCTACATACCGAGCGACCAAAGTGAAATCAATTTAGCCGATTATACTGATTCAGACGGAAATGTGGTTACCGCAGCTGCACAGTGGACAGCATTAAACGCGTTTATCGAGCAGGACAATTATCTCAGTGCCCACAGGGGCGAGATTGCCGAGCGATTCGGCGCTGTGAATCCCTGGTACAGCAATCTTGACCTGAGGATACTCCAGGACATTTCGGCCCCGGTGACGGGGAATCTGCAAATCAGCCTGGACGTCCTCAACGTGGCCAATTTGCTTAACTCCAAATGGGGAGTAAGAAAAGTTGCAACCGTTGCTGCAACTTCACCCATCAAATTAGTGGAATTCAATGATGCGGGCGCGCCTGTTTTTAACTTCACGGGACCTGCAGAAACGTATATTGATGATCCCGGTCTATTTTCGCGCTGGCAGATACAGCTCGGTTTGAGGTACTCTTTCTAGCGGCTGTCAGGCTAACCAGAACTACGCAGGCCGGTGCTTGGAATCAGGTACTGGCCTGTGTGTTAATAAAGGCGGGCGTAAGGCGGCCTTTTAATTGGCTAGTGGCAGATCGAGAGCGGTTTTTATCTAGGTGCTAGTTCGCCGATGTGCACAAACTCGTGATACAGGAAGTCTACCAGGTCCCAGATCATCTCATCAGCAATTATATCGTTAAGTGACGGCATGGCGCTTCCGGCTATGCCGATATTAATGGTCTGATACAGATCCATCCGGCTGCTGCCCCTGATAAAAAGCCACGGCTTTGACAGATCCGGCGGGCTGATCTTATTTCCTTTGCCATCAACCAGGGCCGCACTACTGGGCCCATCGCCAAAACCGTCATAGCCATGGCATTTCCAACATTCCAGATCGTCATACAGTTTCTGGCCCCGGCGAATCGTCTCTGAGGTTATCAGCGGTTCGATAATGGGCAAGGGAATGATCTTCAGGGCTGCATCAGCCTCCTCGGCAAATCGGGGGTATAAGGACTTGATGTATGCCAGCACCGCTTGCCGGTCACCGCTGCTCATAGCGGCCCAGGCCGGCATGGAGTTCCGCTGGCCCATGCCAAAACCGATAGTGGTGTAAAGATCTTCATGTAGGGGCAGCTCCCCGTCCGCAGTGGATTTGATTTTGTACCGGCCCAGTGTAAAATCGCGCGGTTTGACGTAGAGGTTAGCCGCTACCAGGCCATCGCCCCGGCCGCTGATACCGTGGCAGGAGGCGCAGCTATCCAGATAGATCCGGCGACCGCGCTCCAGCAGATTCTCCTGGCCGGCCTGCAATGGGAACAAAAGAGATAATAATAGGGCTAAAAGCAGTGGTTTCATTCTTGCGCCTCCTAGAATGCGAACATGATCATCAGCATCAGCCAACTGCTGTCAACTTTTACCACCCGGCCCATACCGGCCACCCAGCTGGGATTGTACATGGCCAACGGGGGCTCCGGGTAGCCGAACATGTTCGTCTGCCGGCCCACCTCGATCATCATGGCCACCGGTTGGATGGGATGGTAATGAAGCTGCACCGTCAATCGCGTAATATCATTGGCGGAGCCGGTCATCGTCCAGGGCATTCCGTCACCCCACATGTAGGTAGTGGTATCGCCACCTTCCACGATATCATACGATCCCATCATGCGCACGTACTCGCCATTTACCTGGTCCGCCCATTGATTGGCAACGTTGACCCAATCCAGGCGGGGTGACAAATACAGTTTAGTGGGAATCAGGATAATATCGGCTCCGATAAAGCCGCCGGTATAATCGAACGGTCGCTTTTTCCATTCCAAGCCATGTCCTTCGCCGGCGGGTGTGAGGGTTTTATGAGCATCATGTCCGCCTTCTTCGCCTCCACCATCGCCCGCCAGGAAGGGCATTTCCTCATCGGTCATGTCGATATCGTCGTTGTGGCCGATCAGGTACTGGCCAAATATATTTAGGTGGTAACCCAGCAGTATCAAATCGAGGGATGCGTCCAGGCCAATCCGGGTGAAAGCAGCGTTTTCCGGGGTTATGTGGACGTTAAGCTGGGCCTCATCGTCCCAGTAGTCCAGCATGGCTTCATTGGGGAAAGGGTTGCCCGGCAGATCCTTTAGATTCTGGGATCCGAAATAACCCAGCCCCCCGAACGTTATCTTCTTTAGGACGCCGTCGAAATACCGCGACAGGGCCAGCCGCCCATAGAAATCCTTCTTGGTATTGGTATCGAAATTGCCGTTGGTGCCGTTCACCAGCGAACCATCGTATATGATCCTGTTTACCCCAAAGGAGTAGGCGCCGTAGACCGACGCTCCCACCTTCGAGGATGAGAGGTTCGCTGCTCCCAGCACGGGCCGGATGGCATACACTTCATAGGGCGACAGGCCGGAACTGAGCCGCCGGAGGGAAGAATAGGGTAGTTCCAGCTCGAAGCGGCCAAAGCGAAAATTTAGCCGGCCGGTCCCGCTGCTAAGGACATTGTTCCAGGCAAAAAAGGCCTGTTCCCAATGCACGCCAACGGGGGATTTAAAACGTCCTGCCTCCACCTCCAGTTCCTGTTCGATGCCTAGTGCCGCGAAAAAGGAAAGGTGTCTGCCCAGTACGCCCCCCATCCATATGTGGCCACCCAGATCACGAAAACTATTGACATCATATTGCCCATTACCCGGCAGTCCGGTGGGGGGGACGGCCAGCATATTGCTTTTAATGGTCCGTTGGACGAACATCTCGTGTAACATACCGGAGAAATGGATGGCCTGGATTGACCAGGGGGCAGTGCTTTCCATGGTGCCGGGCAATTGGTAGCCATTCACCCTTACCCGCTCGCCGAAGTCGTTGAGCTTGGGGATAGCGACATGGCAGGTCTGGCACGGCTTACCATATTTCCGGCCGAATGCTGGTATGGCAAAAACCTCCTTGGGGAGCAGCCCGATGAAGACAAAGATCATCAAGACATGCACAAAGCGGAAACGGGGTTGGGAACGTGGGACGTGAGTCATATCATCCTTTGCGCAAATAGGCTTTAACTACGGTGGTAAATTTATAATAATAAGATATTAATATCCAAGTATAATATATTAGACTCGCGTAGATATCATAATAAACGGCTACTCTACCAATATATCATATCGGGGGGGTGGGGGGACATGAGAGCCCGCCTGGCGGCTGGCGCCCTTGCCATCGTTCTAAATGGTTTGGAGGTTAGAGAGCCGGTATGGAGCGCGGGGCAGGCCCGGAGGCTACTGGCCTATGGTGTAGACGTAATCCCTGAGGGATTCAAGCAGGGCCTGCGAATCACCGGCCATTTCGATCACTGGTGGCGGGTAGTATTCCTCGGCCCCTTCGAAATCAACATCTTCCCTGGTGGGAATATAGGGCTGGGGCATCTTGGTGCCGGGCATGATTGCCTCGGGATCACGCAGCCAGTCGACCACCCAATCCGGCCGCAGCCGGTGCTTGGTCAGGGCTAGATCCATCGCCCAGTCCGCCCGATTGCCCGTGGGTTGCCGCCCCGCCATCAGGTGGCATTTGCCGCAATCGCCAACATCTTCTGAGGCCAGGAACTTTCCCACCCCGTATGAGGATGATGCAGTTGACACCTGGTGCTCCATCTCAAAAGCAGTATTGATGCCGTTGAGATACTGAAAGGTTTTGATGATGTCGTTCCAGGTCTGGTCGCTGAAGTCGTAGGTGGGCATGCGCACTTTAAGATTGGGGCGGATGGTGCTGGGGCTTTTAAAGAAATTGAATAGCCACAATGGTTGCACCCTGGCGCCCTCAGTATTCAGATTGGGTGGTGACAGGGCCACATCACCGATAATTTCGCTGATCTGCCCACCGGTGCCATCGATTATGTGGCAGCCCTGGCAGTTATAATCCTTAATAACCGTCAGGCCGCGCTGGATTAGCTCACCTTCGGCACTTTGGCTGGCCAGCTTGGCATGACCCACGTCCGCTTTGGCAAACCCCAGCAGGGCCGTCACTGTAGCTGCGATCTCTTCCTCGGAAAAATGGAAATTGGGCATGCGCAGTTTTGCGTCATGGGCCTTAATGGTATGCCGGTCGAAAATGCGCGGGTCGGCCAGTTTGGCTTCGAACCAGTTATAATTGGTATGGCCTATTTCATGAACTGAGCCAAAATCCAAACTATGCACCGGTTTACTGCCTTCGAAAGTAAGAGGAGTGCCGATAGGTTTGGCATCTTCAAAGCCCGGGAGATTATGGCAGCTGAAACAGCCGTAATGCAGAATAGATCGTCTACCCACATACTCCAGTTTATCGTCCAAGGACATCTCAGCCATCATGCTGCGAACTCTTTGAAGAGTGTTGTCCTTGGCCATCCATCCCAGGGTGATGCTGTCTAGTTCAGCCTCATCGAGCGTTGGGACACTCATGGCCTCGAATTCCGGGATGCGCGATTCCAATAGATAGGCCGTGATATCGGCCGCCTCCTGATCGGTCAGGCGGAGATTGGGCATGCGGCTGATGGGATTGTAATTAGTGGGCTCCTTGAGCCAATTGAATAGCCAATCGGCGGATACCTTTGATCCCAGGCCGATCAGGTTAGGGCCGTGGCGCTGCATCATGCGCTCCAGCGTCGCCTCGACGATTACCGGCTCCGGCTCCATAACGTGGCAACCCAGGCACCCCACGGACTCAAAGAGCGCCTCGCCCCGGGCCACCTCCCCGCGAGCCGCCAATTTGAACGGTAATTGCAGCTCACTGGATTTGGCATACAGGTAATGCACGATACCATGAATCTCGGTGTCGGCCCGGTGAACGCTCGCGGAATCGGATGTATTACTCTGCTTAAAAAACGATGGCATCCAGGTGTTATGGCGGAATGACCGCGGTTCGCGGACCCATTTAAATATAAAATCCTGCTCCAATTTCCCAGCCACCATGGCCAGGTTTGGTCCCCGTCGATCCCACCCTTTATAGCGGTCCAACTGGTGGCAACCGAAGCAGGAGGCTTTCTCAATTATGGTCAGGCCCAGAGTTAATCGTTCGGCCCCTTTAAGGATCGGTTCGGAGTGGTGGCATTTCAGACATCCGGCCTGGCTGTAGGCCGCCGGGTACATTTTCTCATCCCAATGCTCCAGCGGCTCCCAGTCATATTCTTCTTCCCACTCATGAGCCTGATCCAGTGTGGCCGGCATGTGACCGGCGCTGATAAAGGAAGTACCGCGTCCTCTACCGGCATGGCAGCCGGTGCAGCCAAATTCATTGATCGGGTGAGGTGAAGCCGTAGTGAGGTAGCGGTCCAGGTTGGGATGGGTAGTGAACGGCTGAGGCGCATCCTCGTAACCGGCCTTGTCGATGGCCAGGTGGCAGGTAGTGCAGCGGTCCACCTTGGGAACGGTGGTGAAATTTATATTATCCCTGATGTCTTTGACTATGATCTGGTTGATTGTAAGCGAAGGAGCGAGGAAATCCACAACCGGGAGATCGCGAAAGACGTTTGCCACCTTATTGGCGAAGGTCATTTCCTCCGGGTCAATTATTGTCAGTTTGCGCTCCAGGATAGCAACGTCACGCAGCAGGGCCGCCAATTGCCGTTCGCTATCTTTAACATCCGTCCTTAATTCTTTCAGGTTCTGCTGATAATCTTCAACGATTACCAATCGCTCTTCCGCTACGGCCTGAAAGCGATAGTCCTTGTCGACCATGCGCTGGTAGGCCAGTTGTGCGCGGTCAATACCCCTATTGGTTGCCAGTGCCCGTTCCAGGCGATAACGGACTACTTCCAGATCGGCGGTGTTACCCTGATGGCGAAGATTGGCCCCATAGTACTGCCCATCGGCCTTTTCCAGCAGGTTTTCCAGTTCTATGATCCGCACCTGCCTGCCGGCCAGTGAATCCTTGGCGGCTGCCAGGTTGGCCTCCAGGAGCTCTTTTTGTTTATCATCGACTTCCAGGTGGCTCAGGTTTACCCTGGTCTTTTCTATTTCCAGACGGCGGAATTCCATTTGGTAGGACTTCCACTCCCGGCGGTAGTCATCTCCGAATATCCAGAATATGGTACCCACAAATATTAAGCTGGAGATACCGAACCACTTGCCCAACAGCTGGGGTGGATAGTAACGCTGTTCCTTGAGTGGGTCCATGGAGGCTAAATATTGAAAAACGCTTCGGGGATGGCGATGATGTACTTGAGATTCAGGGTCCATCTCAGGTACATTTTGATCGGCAGCAGCATCATGGCCAGGGCTAGGAAGACGATCAGGCCATAGCGGATGGGCCCCAGTTTTTCTGGCAGTGCCCGCAGTTTGCCTCGGGCCAGCACAATCGGGATCAGGCCGAAATAGGCCAATATGAAAACGATCCCTACCGATTCCCGTATCAACGGGTTGGAGGGCAGACCTATTCTAAGCATCTTCACCCAGATGTAATCGGATAGATTGACATTGCTCAAAGCGACCACTTTAGCAACACTCCATTCCTCGAAGGGCCCGAAGAAGTTCCAGTTCGGACCCCTGAAAAAGGTCCCGACAACTATGGGAAAAATCCATAGCACCAGCCAGCCATAGAGAAAAATGAAAATTGATTTTCGCCGCTGGGCGAAACTGTAGTAACCACTGCCCTCTTTATTGCGGTCAAAATAGGGAATCGCCATCAACCCGAGTATCATTAAGGAGGGAAATAATACCCCCGCGATCCAGGGGTCGAAGTAGACCAGCATCTCCTGCAACCCCAGGAAATACCAGGGGGCCTTGGCTGGATTGGGCGACAGGGTGGGATTGGCTGCTTGCTCCAAAGGCGCAGGCAAGGCGATGGACCAGATCAACAGGAACACCGTCATGAGAATCAGGGCGATGAATTCGATGAAGACCAGATCGGGCCAAACCAGGACCTTTTCCTTTGCCGGGTAATATTCGGCCACCGGCTCACCAGCCGCCAGTCGTTGATCATTCTCGTAGGCCTGGTACATCGAGAGCCATAGGAAGAACAGGACACTATAGATTATAAAGATGATCGGAACGTTATCCGGCTTTTTTAGTATCAGGCTGAAATGCTCATCGGTAAATCCGAGGAAGAAATAGAGGGTGATAAACACCAGTCCGATCATACCACCCTGTTTGGTCCAGATCTTATGGAGCTTCAACTTCCGATGCCAGACGTCGAATTTTTCCGTGGGTGGAAATACAAAGGGAAAGGCCACCAGTATCATGGTTAACGAGATACTGGGCTGCGAAAGGAAATCGATCGTATTCTTGATCAGTTCCAGCATGGCTGTGCTCACAAAATGCTATTAATGATGTTTACCTACAGCGGTCCCGATATATTGCCGTCCCTGCGGATGCGCCAGAAATGTACCGACATCATAATCATGATAATAAATGGCAGTGCGACGCAATGTAGCACGTAGAACCGCAGCAGGGCGGATTCACCAACAAACCTGCCGCCCAGGAGCGCGAAGCGCACATCGCTGGACATGGTTACCAGGTTGATGTCTCCGATAGCCAGCAGTGCGGCCCCCGGCCCCTCGTGGCCTAAGAACGGCGTGGCCCGGGCCATATTCGTTCCCACAGTAATGGCCCAGATGGCCAACTGGTCCCAGGGCAATAAATATCCGGTGAATGACAAAAATAGCGTGAGGGTCAGCAGGAGAACACCCACCACCCAGTTGAACTCCCGGGGCGGCTTATAACTGCCCGTCATGAACACCCGGAACATGTGCAGCAGCACCGTGATCACCATCATGTGGGCGGTCCAACGATGAATCTCACGCATGATTCCCATGGGGACCTGTTCTGAAAGGTCGACGATATCGGTATAGGCATATTCCACCGTGGGACGATAGTAGAACATTAAAAGAATACCCGAAATAGTCAATACAATGAACAGGTAGAATGATAGTCCCCCCATGCACCAGGTGTATTTAAGCTTGACGGCGTGCCTCGATAACTTGGCCGGGTGTAGATGCAGGAACACATTGTTCAAGATGCTTTTGAGCCGTTCGCTTCTGGTAGTGGGGAAGGGAGTACGAAAGATGGAGGTCCAGATCATGGACCCCGTTATCCTGGAGCCCAAACTTTTGCGCTCATTATCTGCCATTATCAAACCTCCTCATCAAACTTTTAGTATGGCCCCTGGTAGGTCCCATTGCCCCTTCTCATACTGGAACTTCACCGATTTATCCACGAATACCTGGCCGTCTTCAGTCAGCGTAACCTTGTATCGTTCCAACGGCCGGGGAGCGGGTCCTTCGAAGTTGATCCCCGATTTACGGAAACCGCTGCCGTGGCAGGGGCATTTAAATTTGTTGTCGGTTATCAGCCAGTTGGGGGTACACCCCAGATGGGTGCAGACTGTTGAAAGAGCATAGAGGCCATCATAACTGCGCACAACCCAGATCCCTCTGGAGTCCTTGAACCTCTCATCCACCACACCGATCTGAAAATCATCCGGAAAGCCTATGGTGAAACTTTGAGGAGGCTCAAACAGTACGTTGGGAAACATGAACCGGCCCATCATAGTAAAGAAACCACCCGTGGCTGCGGCAAAGGCTATCCAGCCGACGGAGAGCCAGGACAAAAAACTTTTGCGCTCAATGGGCTCGGCGGAGTCCTGCTGCGGTTCCTGCGCCGGCGCTTCGCTGGGAGTGGGTGTGGCTGAGGCATCAGTCATGGCGTTACCCGTTATATTACCTGATGGTGCCAATCATAGCGATTATAATATCTAAAATTCCTTCAAGGCCAGCAGAGCAGCATTGGCGATTGTGAGGTTCTCGTCCGACTTGGAAAGCACAATTAAATTGTCCTCGAATATGGGGTCGCGCAGTTGAAGGGCCAGTTCGATGGCCACCAGGACGGCTTTTTCCTGCTCATTAATATCGACCTGAGGAAACTGATTGAAGTATTCGCGGCTGAGCAGCTCGTTGATAATCGGCAGCCCCGTCCGGTCCCCAAGTTTAGCCAGCGATATGGCTGTGTCCCAGCGGATGTTGGGCTCAGAATGATCCAGGAGCGGGAGCAGCGCCGGTACAGCGCTAGCCCGGCCGATACGGCCTAAGGCCACCACGGATTCCAACACGATCACCGGCTCCTCATTTTTCAGCAACTGCAGTATGGATTCCTCGGCAGCGGCGGATCCTACCAGCCCCAGCGCCTTAATGGCCGCCATGCGATTGGGCTCATCTTCGTCGTTGATGCCCTCCAAAAGAAGCGGCTCGAAACGAGGGTCCCTGGTCAATCCCATGGCCAGGGCCAGGTAGGTGCGCAGAAAAGATTTTCTTTCCCCGGCCGCGCGATTGTATTCAAAGCTTAACTGGTCGACAAAACCCTGGTCCAACTGTTCCCCGGCATGCCGCCTAAGAAGACTGATCATGTCCAGCGCCGACTGCCAGCGCTCAGTCTCCGATCCCCGGGAAATGGAATCCATAGCGGAGTGGATGGAAGGGGGGGCACCGACAATCAGTCGCATGCCGGTGAATACCACTACTCCAAAGAAGGCGATCAGGTAAGGGACCACCACCAGGGAATAGATGGCGACCCTATAGCGATGCCAAGCTGTCTCCTCCTGTGGAATCTGGTCACTCATCGTGTAGGTCAATTTAATCCAAGATCAGTACTGTATGGAAAGGACAGTTTCAGAATTAACTATAGTCAATTTGGTAAAGCATAAGATAGATCAGCACCCCGGTTACAGAGATGTAGAACCATATTGGTAGCGTCCAGCGGGCTATTTTCCGGTGCCGGCGAAATCGCCCCCCCAGGCCGGCGCGCAACGTAATGATCACCAACGGCACATTTGAGACGGCCAGAACCGTATGAGTGAGCAGCACCGTGAAATAAAGCCCCCGGACCGGCCCCTGGCCTGGGAAGGTAGTGACGCCGACGATATAATGATAGGTGATGTAGGAAATCAAGAATACTACCGAGACCGCAACCGCCGCCAGCATCGTATTTCGATGCCGGTTGATTTGCTTGTGGCGGATGAAATAGTAAGCGGTTGCCAGTAGAGCGGCGCACAGGCCGTTCAGTGAGGCATTGATCAGTGGTAAGGACGAAACAGTCATCTCTGCGAAACGAGCAATCCCTCAATATCGTCAATCAATGTATTGATGGCTGGTTCGTCTTCGCTATTATAATAACCGCGCAGTCGCCCCTGGCCGTCCACCAGCGCGAAATAGGTGCTGTGGTTCACGGGTGTCTCTATAGACCCCATTTTGAATCCCTCGGCCGCCAGGCGGTGAATTTCTTCTATGGAGCCGGTCAAGAATGTCCAGCGATCATCCTGAGCGCCATAGCGCTCCGCGTATTGCGCCAGCACTGCCGGTGTATCGTATTCCGGATTGACGCTGAATGACACCAGGTGCAGTTGTGGCTGATGCCGAAACTTCCGCTGTAGGGCAGCCATCTTCCGGCTCATAATGGGACAGGGACCGGCGCAGGTAGTGAAGATGAAATCGGCTACCCATATTTGGCCCTCCAGGGTCGTCAGGCCCACTTTCTGGCCCTGCTGATTGACCAGGTTAAAATCGGGGAGTTGACCCAGTACCGGCAACGGAACCGCTGCTTCCGACCGGTGGCTGAATACTGCGGCAACGATGGCCACGTTGGCCACCATGATGCCCAGGAAAATGTAGAAGCCGTATGCCGGCAGAATTTTTGCCAACTTCATCTTGTCTCCGCGATGATTCCCTTAAACCCGATTCGTTTCCAAAGATTGGAGGCTAATTTAAAGCCACCGGCAGTCAGCGCCTACCACCAACCATCCTCCTCATCCTCCAGGAGGGCGGCCTGTTCCGCCAGCCAGCCGTCGTACTCCTCCTGGGTTTCCACCGTGAGGAAGCCGCGCATGCGATAGTGGCCCAGGCCGCACAGCTGGGAGCAGGCGATCTCCGACTCCCCGGTGCGGTTGGGGATGAACCACACGGGGATGGTCATACCGGGGATGGCGTCCTGCTTGACTCGCATGACCGGCAGGAAGAAGCTGTGGATCACGTCCTTGGCCGACAGGTGGATGATGACGGGCTTATCAACCGGCAGGTGCAGCTGGTTGATGGTAGTGATGTCATCCTTGGCATAGGGATCATCGTAGTCCAGCCCCAGGGGATTGGTCTCGGCGTCCACCAGGTCGATGGATGTGCGGCCGAAGATGCCGTCGGCCCCCGGATAGTGGATGTTCCAGACAAACTGCTCGCTCACCACCCGCACCACGGTAGACTCGCTCTCACTGGGAATCTCGTACTTCACCATACCCCAGATGGGGAACGCAAAGCCCAACAGCAGGACCGCCTCAAAAATAGCCACACCGACTTCGATATAGCTGGAGAAATGGCCTTTCACTCCCCCGTAATCGGCTTTGGGCTGCCTTGGGGCCCGGAAACGGATCAGGGCGTAGATAAAATAAATCCCCCAACCGACAAACAGGATCAACATCAGCCAATGGATCAGACTGATCAAATTATCGATCTCGGCCCCGTGCACCGAAGCCAAAGGCGGCAGACCCAGGAACTGTTCCATCTACTTTATTCCTCCCCTCTGGTCACTGCGCTGCCGGCTTAGTATCCTTGGCCTGCGCGGCACGCGCTTTCTTTGCGAGATAGACAAAGAAGGCGGCGAATCCGCCCAGAACGCCGCTGGTGACGCCCACCAGGCCGAATACGGCGTAGAGTATAGCCTTGCTGGTAGGATCATCAGCCGCACCGAAACAGGTCGCACAGGCCCGGGCCACGCTCGGCGCCGTAACCAAGGCCACTGCCAGCGGCATTGACCCAATTTGCACTATGGTGGATACTATCCTCATAAGTTCCTCACAGGGCCTTAAGTTTTTGGAAAACCTTAATGCCGTAGACGATCAAAACCCCGCCTACGACGAATGCGATAAGCGCTATAATTAGGTTGCTCCCGTTAGCATCATGCTTGAAATAGCCATTCAGTCCCCATACTCCTAGCCCAAATAGCACCAGCGTGGAGACCACGATGAAAAATATATGAAAATGCTTAAGTGACAATGATAGTCCCGGCGTGATCGTAAAACGCAATGATGAGAATGAAAATCAGCACCAGCAGCAGGCCCAGGGTCAGCAGCAGGAGCCACAAGATCGATTTTTGTTCCGAAATTAGGTGCATGAAGAAGCTGGCTACCAGGGCGCCTTTAAGGCTGGCGATGGACAGGGCTACGACGATGGCAGCTCCCACCGGCAGACTCAGATAGCCGACGGTCACGGTAACTACCGTGAGGATCGCCAGGGCGCCAAAGACCGCCAAGTAGGTTCTTGTGTGTGTATCGAGCTCCGATGATGCACTAGTCATGGCCACTCCTACAGCAGGTAAAGTACCGGGAAGAGGAAAATCCAGACCAGGTCGACGAAGTGCCAATAGAGCCCGGCGATCTCCACCCGGTTGGTGAAGCGCTCCGGGTCGCTGGCCCACATCTTGCTGCCCGGCCCCCACAGGTAACCGTTGACCACCAGCCCACCGATAATGTGCAGGGCGTGCAGACCGGTGAGGGTGAAATAGATAGCCATGAACGAGCTGGAGGCGGGATACAGATGGTGAGAGAATTTCTCACTATACTCAAAGCCCTTCACAACCAGGAAGAGCAAGGACAGCAGCATTGTCAGTCCCAGGTAGAGGCGGAAACGGTCGAACCTTTTCTCTGCTAGGGCGGCCCAGGAGAGGACCATGGTCACGCTGGAGCCGATGAGCACCAGGGTATTGAAGGTTCCGATGGGGACATTAAGGATCGAGGAACCTTCCGGCCAGCTGACCGCCCCCAGCCGCAGGAAAATGTAAGCTGAGAATAACCCGCCGAACAGCATCACTTCCGATGCCAGGAACAGCCAGATGCCCAGCTTGGCGTTGATCAGCCCGGTATCTTCACGAGGTGTAACGGTGTAGGGGATGGTTTCCACGGACGCCTATCCCTCCTCTGGCTGATGTTGTGGTAAAAAGTCCTTTACGGCGCCGGGTACACTGTACTCGTAGGCCGGGCGATAGACTGTGAGCGGTTCAGTGAAATTGCCATGGGGCGGCGGGGAGGGCGCGGCCCACTCCAGGGTGGTGGCCTCCCACGGATTATCGTCCACTATTTCGCCCCCCTTGATGCTCCTGATGAGATTGTATACGAATGGGATCTGGAACAGGAACAGCACCCAGGCTGAGATTGATATCAACTCATTAGACCAGAGTACACCGGCATCCTGGGCGAACTGATACGAGATGCCCCCATCCCACAGGCGGCGGGATATGCCGGCCATTCCCTGGGCGAACATGGGCATGAATATGCCGTTCATGCATACGAACGATCCCCAGAAATGGATCTTCCCCAAGGTCTCGTTCATCCGCCTGCCGGTGATCTTGGGAAACCAGTGGTATACGCCGGCAAACAGGGCAAAGATGGTACCCGGCGCCACCATGTAATGGAAATGAGCGATGACATAGTAGGTGTCATGGAGGTGGATATCCGCCGGCGCCAGGCCCAGGGGCAGACCGGTGAGACCGCCCAGGCCGAACATGGGGATGAAGCCCAGGGCGAACAGCATGGGGGTCGTGAATCGAATAGACCCCCCCCAGAGCGATAATAGGAAAGCCGTCAGGATGATGACCGAGGGAATGGAGATGATCATGGTGGTGGTCTGAAAGAAGCCGCTTAAGGTGGTCCCCATGCCGGTCAAAAACATATGGTGGGCCCAGACAATAAAGGACATGAACCCGAGGAATACGGCCGAATAAACCATGGCCCTGTAGCCCCACAGCGGCTTGCGGATATTGGTTGCCAGCACTTCCGCCACGATCCCCATGGCCGGCAGGATCAGTACATAGACCTCCGGATGGGCCAGGAACCAGAAAAGGTGCTGCCAGAGCAGGGGAGAGCCGCCGCCCGTGACCTCCAATACCTGGCCGCTCACCACCAGGCCGCTGGGCAGGAAGAAACTGGTCCCGGCCAACCGGTCCATGAGTTGCATGACACCGGCTGCTTCCAGTGGTGGGAAGGCCAGCAACAGCAGAAAGGCGGTCACCAGCTGGGACCATACGAAAAAAGGCAGCCGCATCCAGGTGAGCCCCTTCACCCGCAGCTGAATGATGGTGGTGATGAAATTCACCGCCCCCAACAGGGAGGAGGTAATGAGAAATACCATGCCCACCAGCCACATGGTCTGACCCATAGTGGCGATAACGGCCAGGGGTGGGTAGGAGGTCCAGCCGGAGTTGGCGGCCCCACCGGGAACGAAGAAACTGGCCAGCATAACGATCCCGCCCAGGAAATAGAACCAGTAGCTGGCCATATTAAGCTTGGGGAAGGTCATGTCCGGCGCGCCGATCTGCAACGGCACAAAATAATTGCCGAAGGCGCCCACCGATAGAGGCACAATCCCCAGAAAGACCATGATGGTGCCGTGCATGGCGCCCAGGGAATTGTAAACCTCTGGCAGGAGGATACCTTCCTCACCCAGCAGCCAACCGATAATTGGCACCGGCTGTTCGGGGTAGGCCAGCTGCCAGCGCATGATCATCATCAGGATGAAGCCAAAGAGCAGAAAGAAAAGGGCAGTGATCCCGTACTGGATCCCGATGATCTTGTGATCGATCGAGAAAATGTACTTGCGCCAGAACGATTGCTCGCCGTGAACTTCAGCCATGATCAGCGCGCCTCCTTCCGGCCCCAGCCCCATTTAGCCTGGATGGATATTTCTATCACGAGGAGATTCCCCGGCACGATTCTGGTATTTTTGCAGCGCGTGCTTTAAGGCGGGTAAGCAATCCATGCGCTATGTCGATCACCATCAACGCTCTCCTTAGTTTACGCTATGACCCGATCGAAGAGGATCAGGAATAATAGGGCCGGGAGATATAGCACCGAGGTGATCAGCAGCCGCCGGGCGTGTTTAACTGCCGGCTGCCGGGCTGCCACGACGCTGGCCGCCAGCATGGTGGTCCCCAAAAGGGTACTGCCGATTACGTAGATCATACTTCCCCCGGCGACCGCATACAGGGCCAGGCTGGCGGCTATCAGTGCCAGACTGAAGCCGATCATATGGGCGCCGGTATAGGCCATGGAACGGACCAGCGGCATCATCTTGAAGCCGCCGCGGGCATAATCCTTCCGGTAAATCAGGGCCAATGCCAGAAAATGGGGGATTTGCCAACAGAAGAGGATGGCAAACAGGATCAGCGCCTCCGCACCCACTTGGCCCCCGGCCGCCACCCAGCCTCCAACCGGCGGGAGAGCCCCCGGTATGGCCCCTGCCAGAGTATTCCAGGTAGTGATGCGCTTCAGGGGAGTGTAGATCGCCAGGTAGGTTAGAACGGTAAGGAATGTTAGCATCCCTGTCATCCAGTGGGTGTACAGGGTCAGTTCCAGTACGCCGGCTGTGGCAATGATCAGCCCGAAGTTTCGGGCCGCCCGGGGAGTGATCCGGCCCGAGGGGATGGGCCGCCCGGCCGTGCGCCGCATCAGGCTGTCCCGGTCCCGCTCCAGGTATTCATTCAGGGTCGATACACCGCCGGAGGCCAATAATGAGCCCAGCAGCAGATGGCCGCCTGTGAGCCAGGTCGAAATATGCCCCCAATCAATCCCTGCCGCCCGTAGTCCGAGATAATATCCCAAGAACACGGTAGTCAGCACGAGGTAGGATATGCGGGGCTTGGTCAGCTCCCAATAGTCTCGAACCGTCAGCATAAGCGGCCTGAGGCGCGGTGGGCTCTGACCACTGCCAGCACCTCGCGACACCCTAGCACTAAAACTTTTGTTGGCAGGCACTGCGATCATGTCCATCGTTCAAATGATTCAAGTTCCATTTACGGAACAGTCAAATCCGATTAGTGGGTATACTGCCGGGCAACGGCTGATTGGAAAATTCCCCAGCTCTCTTTGCGCCCGGCTGATATTTGCTTGAGCCGGTTCTTTTAAGGATAGCCTCGCTGCTCACGGTCTTAAGTAAACCGCCCTGGGCCCTATTGGATAGGCCTCCGGATACGCTAAAAGTCCAACGCTGTATTCAACGTTACGGGAAAGTTTGAATGCCATCTAGCTCCTCTTGATCATCATTAATCTAAAGCCCAAAATAAGAGTATTGCAATAGACTTTATTGAGTTTCGGTCGTATGCTCATACCTGGACCGGCATGGCCGGAGTGTTTGACACTTCGGCACCGAGCCGATATAGCCGCATGGTGAACAGAAACCATAGGCCCAACAGGCCGGCGCCGTTGGCTACGTGGCCGGTCGTTATGATGTGCTGCTTTAGGGACAAAACAGCCATAGCGCCCAATGCTATCTGGAATACCAGCAGGATCGCAAGTGCCGGGACCATCCGCAATAAGGTTGCCGGCAGGCTGCGGCGATGCTTCCAGAATATGGTCAGCGTAACCACCAGGCCGCCGGTAACCAGCACGGCGCCTGCTCTATGAAGCAGATGAATGAGCATTTGATTGCGGGTGATCTCAGGCAGCTCCAGCTGCCAGCGGGCCCAATTGATCCGGTCCAGCAACTGGGCGTTGAGACTTGGCCAGAGCTCGCCACCTGCCAGGGGAAAGTCCAGGAAAGCCAGGCCGGAACCTGTATGGCGCATTATGGCCCCCAGGATCAGTTGGAGATAGATCAGTAATAATGTGCCCAAGACCCACGGGCGCATCCGGGCGATCTCAGCCGAAACCGGAACGGGGGAGGACTGCTGGTGGAACTCCTGTGAGGTGGCGTAAGCCAACGCAATGACCAGCAGCAGAAACGTTTGGGCTAAGGTGGCATGGGCGACC
>JACZSB010000265.1 GCA_022574435.1 Fidelibacterota bacterium | reverse complement strand
AGCTTGCCCTGAGCCCTTCATCCGACGGGGGGCAGATTCAGGGTAAACTCTGCCGAAAGGGGCGGGATATTTCGGGGTGAAATGTAGGGGCAACTCATTGAGTCGCCCCTACGGGCTAATCCGCCAGCAGGCTGACTGATGACTGTTGTAGACTAAGGGCAAAGAGTGGATAGAAATGAGCCCCTAAAGGTAATGAGATACGGCTTCATCCTTGCGATATTATCCTGCCTGAACCCCTCTGCCTCCAATTCCCAAAATCTATTCGAGGTGGCGTTTCCCAATCTAACGTTTGACCAGCCTGTAGATCTGCAACATCCGCCCGACGGCTCTAACAGGCTCATGGTGGTAGAGCAGGCAGGCGCCATCCAAGTCTTTGATAACCACCCGAATGTGATGGCGATGAATCTGTTCCTGGACATAAGCGACCGGATCGTCTCGGGTGGGGAAAGGGGCCTTTTAGGTTTGGCCTTCCACCCGGACTACGTGAACAACGGCTATTTCTATGTGAACTACACTAAAACCGGCACAGGTGGCACGGTGGTATCCCGTTTCGAGGTCAGCGCGGGCAATCCTGATTCGGCCAGCCTCGACAGCGAATTCATAATCCTGGAGGTGGAACAGCCCTTTAGCAACCACAATGGCGGCCAGATCGTGTTTGGCCCCGATGGTTATCTCTACATTGGCATGGGAGATGGCGGGTCCGGGGGAGACCCCTACGGGCATGGACAGAACCTGGCGACCCTGTTGGGAGCTCTACTGCGGATAGATGTGGACCAACCGATGAATGACGCTAATTACGGTATTCCGGCTGACAATCCCTTTGCCGGCAATACTGACGGGTACCGGGAGGAGATCTACGCCTACGGCTTACGGAACCCCTGGAGATTCAGTTTTGACCCAGTGACGGGGCGACTCTGGCTGGCCGATGTGGGACAGAATAAGTTCGAAGAAATTGATATTATCTCCAGTGGCAAGAACTACGGCTGGGATATCATGGAAGGAGCACATTGCTACGACCCGCCGGCGGCCTGCGATACAGCGGGCTTGTCATTGCCCATCTGGGAGTATGACCGTAACGCCGGGTGGTCGATAACCGGGGGATTTGTCTACCGTGGAACCCGGGCGCCTGCTTTGGTAGGGAAATATATTTATGCCGATTGGGGGTCTGGCAAGGTGTGGTCATTGGCGTACGACGAGGGCAATGGCCCCGTGAATAATGAGATTGCCCAGCTGGGTCCCGGTTCAGTCACATCCTTTGGGGTGGACCAAGATGGCGAACTATACCTATGTTCTTTTAATGGTAAAATATACCGCCTAGCTGAGGACTTAGGTGTAGGGGAGGGACATATCCTGCCCGAGACCGTGGCCTTACACCAGAACTACCCCAACCCCTTCAATCCGGCCACTACCATCAATTTTGATCTGACCGAAACCATGGATGTGATCCTGATCATATATGACCCGCTAGGCCGGGAAGTGGTAGGACTGGTCAACAGTCGATTGGAGGCGGGCTATCATCAGGTGGTGTGGGACGGTTACGATGCCGGCGGCGGTAAAATGTCAAACGGCATCTACATTGCCGGGATTAAGACGCCCGGTTTTACGCGCAGCATCAAG
The DNA here is from genome assembly GCA_022574435.1 of Fidelibacterota bacterium. Lineage (GTDB taxonomy): Bacteria > Fidelibacterota > Marinisomatia > SCGC-AAA003-L08 > TS1B11 > JACZSB01. Next base: position 2,821 of record JACZSB010000265.1, on the reverse strand, counting down.
ATGTTATTGTTGAAATAGTTACGTGCTGAATCACGCCAAAAGCGGTGGTGCTTGTCCCGCAGAATACGGGGCTAATAAAATAGTTCGGATACTTGATATTAGATCCTGGATACTAGATATTGGATATTGGATGGAATCGCGGCAACGGAGGGAAGCGGGGCTTGCCATGGGCTGGCCGAAGGGCTTGATGTTTATCCCGCCGCTGTGGGGCAGGATGCTCGACCCGTCCTTACCCCGTAGAATGCTTGTTCCGCCAAAAGCGGTGGCGCGGTTTTGTTGCGGTAGGGGCATAGCGCGTAATGCCCCAAATGCTGATGGCGCAACCTTTAGGAGGCGAAGCGGCTAGCCACCAAACGGGTGAGGCGCGATTTAAGCCGGGCCGCCCTATTGGGGTGGGTGACACGTTTATGCGCCGACTTATCGATATATTGCAAGGCACTCCGCAGTCCGGCCTCGGCCGCATCTTTGGTGGTAGCATCTTCTACGCTTTTGATGAAAGTTTTTACCTTTGAGCGCAGAGCGCGATTATGTGCCCGGCGTTTGAGCGATTGCCGGTGGCGCTTGATGGTTGAGCTATGTCGATCCATTCTCTGTTATTCAGCCTCCTGATTTAAGGTGCGCAAGTTAAGCATGAACGGACGGGCAATCGCGCCTTGCGATAAAGTTTGACTAGGGTGATTTTCCAGCCTAAGTTGCCGCCATGGCGCCCATTCCAGAAGCCAGTATCCTGCGCGAAGTCCCGCTTTTCAGTGAGCTTAAGGAAGACGATCTGGAGGTCATCATGCAGATGACTGTCCGGCGGGCCTACAATAAGAGCACCCTGATAGTGCTCGAAGAGGCCTCGGCTGATACCCTCTACATAATTGAAACCGGCAGCGTGAAAATCACCCGGCTAAACGAGGAAGGCCGGGAGGTGATACTGGCTCTTTTGGGTTCAGCGGAATTTTTCGGTGAGATGGCATTGCTCGATGGCCAGGGACGCTCAGCCAACGTGATGGCCCTGGAAGATACAGTCCTTTACACCCTCAACCGCCGCGATTTTCTGGATGTGCTGCATCGCTTCCCGTCCATCTCCATACAGCTGTTGCGGGAGATGACGCTGCGTTTGCGCAAATCCGACCAGCAGATCAAATCCCTGTCACTGTCCGATGCCGAGCACCGCATAGGGATCACCCTGAACCGGATTGCCGAGGATATGGGTATTTTCAAAATGGGGAAGGTGGTTATCAGTAAGCTGCCGTACCAACAGGATATCGCCAATATGGCCGGTACCAGTCGCGAAACGGTTTCCCGGATGCTGAAGAGCCTGGAGGCCAAGGGACTAGTGCAGCGGGAAGGGCACCGGCTGACCATAAACGATTATTCCGCCTTTACCCGAATTTTCGGTTAGCCTCCCCGCCCGCGACCGTAATTAAACACACCTTAACGTCCTATGCATGACAACCTGGTTCCGGAACTGCTAGCGGGTTCATTTCGGGCACTGGCCAGAGTAATCAGCCTGATTGAGAATGAATCGAGCGATTCGGTTCGACTGCTGGAACAATTGCACCCCCATACGGGGGCAGCTTATCGACTGGGAATTACCGGACCGTCGGGCGCCGGTAAAAGCACCTTGGCGGACCGCTTGGCCAAGCTGTACCGCGCCGATGGCAATCGGGTGGGGATTATCACTGTGGATCCTACCAGCCCCTTCAGCGGGGGAGCCTTTTTGGGCGACCGCCTACGCATGAGCGACCTATACGGTGATGAGGGAGTCTTCATCCGCAGCATGGCCACCCGGGGCAGCCACGGCGGCCTTCCCAGGACGACCCGTAACGCCGTAAAGCTCCTGGACGCCTACGGCTCGGATGTGATCATAGTGGAAACGGTGGGCGTGGGGCAGGCGGAACTAGACATAATGGATGTGGTGGATACGGTGGTCGTGGTCCTGGTCCCCGAGGGCGGAGACTCCATGCAGGCCATGAAGGCGGGCCTGATGGAGATAGCCGACGTTTTCGTGGTGAACAAGGCCGATAGACCCGGGGCGGACGCTATGATGAAAGACATCACGGCCATGCTTAGCTGGGACACCAGGGAGCGGCAGTGGGTCCCGCCGGTGCTATCGTCCCAGGCCCACCAGGGCATCGGAATAGAAGAGTTGTGGGAAGCAATCGAGAAACATCGAAAGGTTTCGGAGGACACGGGCCTGCTGGCAGTGAGGCGTCGAGAACGCCGAAGGCACGAGTTCTTCCGGACCATAAGGGAGCAGGCGGAGCAGGAGGCCCAGCGACTCGCTGTAACAGATGGCAGTCTCGCGGCCCTGCTCAAGCAGGTGGAGTCCAACTCCATCGATCCCTACACTGCTGCCCTGATTGCCGTTAAGCAGCTATCGGCACGCCGACGCCCGCGTAAAACGCAGTAAAAGCCCCTGGCTAGTGCCCAAACCTCCTCTAATTTCTCTGCTTTGGTTCGCACTATAGCTGTTATGTTGATAAACCCCTTGCGAAAACCTCAGTAGACATAACAAGATGCAGTTTTGTGGCGGTTTGATTCATCTCTGCAAGGTCCTCGCCCATCCTCACCGATGCCCTCACCACTGCGGTGGGAGCTTTGCACAAAAACTCAGGAGAGTGCAGAGAACCTGGGCCTGTCCTGAGCCAGACGAAGGGTTCTCTGCCAGGGAGTCTGAGGGGTGTCCCCTCAGGAATTAGACATATCGGGTGGGTGGGTGGGAAAGAAAACGTCTGCTGTTGGACATTTTGTACAAAGCTGATTAGAGTGGACCCGGAAGCCCAACATGAGGGCAAAGTTTGGCCTCAGCCTCTCCACCCGGTCGGTGCTC
>JACZSB010000025.1 GCA_022574435.1 Fidelibacterota bacterium | reverse complement strand
CTTAATGCGACCCTTGATCTCGTTAAATAGCGTTTCCCGGAGCTTTTCCGTATGGGACATCATCTTTTTGGTGTATTCATTTTCGGCCTCCAGATAGGCGATCACTTCGGGATTCTCACGCTCCCGCAGCCAGTAGTAATCATCCGTGCGCATATGCCCGTGCTTCTCCAGTTGCTTGGGTATGATCTTGGCCATGGGGGGTGTTAGGTCGCTGGGAGCTTCCGCCGGCTTATCTGTTTTGAGCGCCGGAGTGCAGGCGAACAGCACGATCGCGACCGCGGTCGGTAGCAGTTTCATGAGCAGGCGCATAGTGTCCTCCATCAAAGGTTAGTGGCATATATAGGCTGAATTTACAGGACAGCCTCTGTTTCCGTTGAATTTTTCCCTTTCGAACCAGGCGAGGGTTCCAAGATCATCTAGGGTTCATGATGGGTTCATGGGCTCTGACAGGAGCGCAATGAATTGAACCCCGCCAACGGCGGGGAATCCCCGCATCTTGCGGGGTGCAATCCACCCCGAATCGTTAGGCTCTCGGGCAGTACCGGGCAATTTCTATCGGCAGGCGCCTAAGTTTGCTTCCCTCATTTATAGTGTCTACTCCTTCCCGTAGACCTACGAAAATTCGCCGGGGTATGTGCCGTATAGGCGCGGTTGGTGACCATGCCGGTCGATCTATCTAAACCACCAATAGGCCTTAAGGAGCGCACAGCCCTAATTTCCTTGCGCTAGGGATTGGTCCCAGGCTTGTTCCATTGGCTCAATCCCGGTGAAAATCGAGCCTGGAGGCCCTGAGACAAATGAAGTGCGGGAATGTAGTTATTGGCCGCATGAATCAAAAGAAAGGCACATATATCGATGCGAAGAAGTTATCCTATTGTGGCCCTTATTTTCTTGACGTTCTTTGTCATCTCATTCTTAACCAATATTATTGGACCTTTGGTCCCCGAAATCATCGAAGATTTTGATCTCAGTCTCACACTTGTGGCCCTGCTTCCGTTTGCGTTCTTTATCGCCTACGGGGTCATGTCGATTCCTGCGGGGATATTGATCGAAAAATACCAGGAAAAACCGGTCATGGTGGCCGCTTTTTGCGTGGCTACCGTCGGATCATTGGTCTTGGCTCTCTTCCCCAATTACCTTGCGGCAATATTCTCCCTATTCCTCATAGGCTCAGGGATGGCCATGCTGCAAGTAGCCATCAACCCACTGCTGCGAGAAGCCGGCGGGGAGGGACATTATGCCTTCAATGCCACGGTGGCCCAACTCATTTTCGGCCTGGCCTCATTCTTCAGTCCACTGGTGTATTCCTATCTCGTCATTAACCTACAGGATGTAACCGCTGAATCAAATATATTGATTACTATCTTATCCCGGCTCGTTCCTGAAAATCTGCATTGGATTTCTCTCTATTGGCTCTTTGCGGTAATCTCAATCTTGATGGTTATTGTAATGATAGTAATTAAAATTCCGAAAGTTGAACGCAAAGAGGAAGAACGCGCAGGGGCATTGGCCACTCATCTGGAATTGCTCAAGAATCCGGTCGTAATTCTGTTTTTCCTGGGCATCTTTGCCTATGTGGGTACCGAACAGGGTGTGGCTAATTGGATATCCGAGTTCTTAAGCAAATATCACGGTTACGATCCCCAAACTACCGGAGCAAGGGCTGTATCCTGGTTCTGGGGACTAATGACCGCAGGTGGTGTACTGGGTATAATCATGCTGAAGTTATTGGACAGCAAGGTCGTGCTGGTTGGGTTCACCATCGGGACAATGCTCAGCCTCACCGCAGCCCTGTTCTTCTCCGGTCCGGTTGCACTGGTTGCTTTTCCCCTGGTTGGATTTTTTTCCGCTGTTATGTACCCGGTAATATTCTCGCTGGCACTCAATTCGGTTAAGGAGCACCACGGCAGCTTTTCGGGAATCCTGGTCACGGCCATTGTCGGTGGCGCCGTTATCCCGCTTATCATCGGTGGACTCGGCGATCTTTTTGGCCTGCGAAACGGAATGTTGTTTTTGTATATCACACTGGCTTACATCCTCAGTATTGGTATTTGGGCGCAACCGCTGATCAAAAATGTTACCATTGAATTCGGGAAGAAAAACGTCGCGGGGATAGAATAGGCCAATGTCCCGAAATCACACTAAGCAATAGATTAACGGGTTGTGGGCGGCGGAAAACTCATCGGTGTAGACCTGGGCGGGACCCAGGTCCGGGTTGGCCTGGTAGATGATAAGCGATTAGAAGGGATCGCCGCAACAAGGATTAATGCCCAGGGCTCGGTTGATGAGCTTTTACTTCAAATCTATGATTTGATTGACCAAGTCGGAATAGGTGGCGTCGACGGTATTGGTATCGGTGTTCCCAGTGTGGTGGACGTTGAAAAAGGCATTGTCTACGATGTTCAAAATATCCCCTCCTGGAAGAAGGTACCTCTCAAGTCCATCTTCGAGAAGAAATATTCGGTCCCCATATATGTAAACAATGATGCCAACTGCTTTGCCCTGGGCGAGAAATATTTTGGTAAGGGCCGGGGCTTTCAGTCTATAATCGGTTTAATCATCGGGACTGGTTTCGGGGCGGGCATAATAGTAAATAATCAATTGTATGCCGGAGTCAATTGTGGGGCCGGGGAATTCGGCATGATTTCCTACCTCGATAGCATCTATGAACATTATTGCTGCGGACAGTTCTTTACCCTCAAATTCGGCCAAACGGGCGAGCAGATATTCCAACAGGCGGTTTCCGGTGACCAGGACGCCATGACAATATTTACCGAGTTCGGCCACCACTTGGGGAACGGTATCAAGACCATTCTATGCGCCTACGATCCCGAGATAATCATCTTCGGAGGTTCGGTGCGTAAGGCGTTCGCGTTTTTCAAGGAGTCGATGTGGGCGTCGATCGGGTCATTCGTTTATCCACAGTCCATTAAGAATCTGAAAATCGAGATATCGGAACTGGATAATATAGCCATATTAGGAGCCGCCGCCTTGTGCTATGCCCCGGACTAATCGTGGAGATCTTCAAGCTCCAGCGGGGTTCATTCCGTTCCGTCAGTGCGGGACATTTTCTATCAGCAGGCCCTTAAGTTTGCCTCTCCTTCATTTACTGCCTACTCCTTTTCATATACCGGCCTGAAATCGCCGGGGTATGTGCCGTACGACCGCTGGTTGATCCCCGTGCCGCTGAATTCAACCGGGTCCTTGAAATAGATGCCGTTCCAGGCGGCCACTTCCATTATGTAGCTCCGGTTGGGGCGCAACCTGATTTTCTGGACCTTGTCGGGGTAGTCGGCCAGCTCCTGGGTGTACTGGACGGTCCCGGCGGGCAGCTGGTAGGAAAAGGCGTAAAAGCGCCGGTCGGCGATCAGTGAGTCGGAGCGGGAGACCGCCACCAGCTGGTCCTCCCAATCCTCGATGCTTGAGCCGTCCAGGGTGAATTCGCCGTAGGCCCTCAGCAGCCATTTGTAGAGCTGGTCAAGCAACTGGTACGACTGCTCCAGCGCATCCTCGCTTTCGTAAAACCAGACGATGATGGTAAAGCGGGCCTGGTCGCTGCTGGCGGCGGTGGCCGTCTTGACCTGGCCTATGAGCACCACCGAGTAGGTACCGTCTTCCCCATAGCCGTTATCAATGATCTGAAAGCCCGGCAGCAACACCGCCGCCGCCTGGGACTCCACCAGGTCGTACACCATCTGGAAGTTCTCCACCGTGGTGGTCGACTCGATGCTTATACCGGCTTTCTCGCAAGCCTGCCGTTTGGCGTCCATGATGGCCTCCAGGCGGTCCTTCTGAACGCCGTCGCGGTTCGCGTCGCTGATACCCCGCACGCCCACACTGATGATATCCTGGGCGCCAAGCACTACCGCCGCGACCATCTGAAACATGATAAACAGCCGTTTCATATCCTCCCCATAATTCGATTGCGATACTGTGAAGAAAGCTTAGGCCGTAATATAACCCCGGCATCCAAGTAACCGGTATGGAAACCACTGCTCATTTACCGCCCGCCTGAATTCATCCTACGTCTAAGCCGCTGGGTACCAGCCATTGGCCGTGGGGTCTCGGACCGTGCCGTCCCGGCCTAAGGGCGATGTGCGGTACTTATCAAAGCAACCACTTAAGACAAATCCTGAATCCTGCAATAACCTGGAGCCGGTAGAAGTCTACGAAGCGCGGGATGAGCAAATCATTGCTCAGTGGTAACTGAGCTAAAGTCAAACGCTAGTGGTGCGGCAAAAGATTAACCTTGGAACGGCCAAATGTATCGCTTAGTTTCCAGCCTCAATTATTCAAAAGGCCCGTAGCACCAACTTGAGGAGGAAGGACAAATGTTGAGCGCAATGGGGAGGACGATATTGATCGGGGCGCTGGGCGGGGCGCTTTCGATGGCCCCGGCGGCCACCGAATTTCAGGTAACCAACAACGGCACCATCTCGTACCTTTTCGACGGGGAGGCGAACCCGTCCCTGACGTTTCAGCGGGACTCCACCTACATTTTCCACATCAACACGCCGGGGCACCCATTCTGGATCAATACCGTGCAGTCCACCGGATTGGGGAACGCCTACAACTCCGGCGTCACCAACAACGGCACTTCCTCTGGCGACTTGACCTTCGTCGTCCCCGCCGGCGCCCCCGATGGACTATTCTATAACTGCCAGTTCCATCCCCTCATGACCGGGACAATTTCCATTGAGACCCCAGAAACGCCGCCGGCAGGTGAACCGGTCATTACCAGCATCGAGGATGTACCCGATGATCAAGGCCGCTGGGTATTTGTATCATGGCTGCGAAGTGATTATGATACGCTCGACAGCACCATAACGCAGTATAATATCTGGGAATTTGATAATAATGAGGGCTGGGTTTCCTTGGGCATAGCCACTGCAATACAGGATACCGCCTATACCTTCTTGGCCCGTACCTTCGGTGATTCCAACGATGTGGGCATCCACTGGAGCAAATTCAAGGTCACGGCCCATACAATTGATCCCAAGATATACTACGTGTCCGATATCGATTCCGGCTACTCAGTCGACAATATAGCACCGGCAGCTCCAGCCGGAGTGGTTGCATCAGTGGGTCAACCAAATGCCATTGCTCTTGAGTGGGATGCGCCGGACGATGAGGACTTCGCTTTCTTCAGGGTTTACCGCGGTAGCGCAGCTGGGTTTGATCCATCAGGCCTGGTGCCTCTTAGTGAATTATTAAATCACTCATTTACCGATGAGGATTTGGCAGTAGGCAGCGCGTACTATTATCGAATATCAACGGTCGATGCCAACGGCAACGAGAGCGATTATTCTAGGGAAGTATCGGCGGCGGTACTATCGGTTGTTGAGGGAATGCTGGTTCCAGGCCAATACGCCCTGCGCCAGAACTATCCCAATCCCTTCAATCCCAGTACAACGATACGGTTCGACCTGCCGGAAGCCAGCCGGGTGCAGTTGACCATCTATGATGCTATGGGTCGCGAGGTGCGAACGTTGTTATGGGGCGAGCAGTCAGCGGGCTACCAGTCTGTAAATTGGGATGGCGCCGATGATCGCGGACAGCCGGTGAGCTCGGGGATTTATTTTTATCGGTTGCAGGCTGAGAGCTATTCGGAGACCATGAAGATGGTTTTGTTGCGGTAAGGGGCCGTCACCTTTAGACGGCGTTACCGGCGGATACTCTGGCAGGTTTAAAATGCGTACGCCAGGTAGGGTCCAATGAGGACAGGAAGGAGCAATAGATGAGTACATTGCAGGCGGTTCCGGAGTTATCGGTGGAGGACTTGCGCGGTGCTGTCAAGAAAGAATACGCCGGCGTTGCTATCGATCCCCACAAGGGCTTTCATTTTCATACGGGGAGAGATGCGGCTACCCGGCTGGATTATGATCCGGACTTATACGCCGACATTCCGGAGGGGAACATCGCATCGTTCGCCGGCACGGGAAATCCTTTCCTGCTGGGCCCGATCAATTCCGGAGAGACCGTGGTGGATGCTGGATCAGGGGCGGGATTTGACGCTCTGATCGCGGCCCGGATGGTCGGTTCAGGAGGCCGGGTCGTGGGCATAGATATGACACCTGAGATGTTGAGTAAAGCGCGCGCCGGCGCGGCTGAGATGGGGATGACCCATGTGGAGTTCAAAGAAGGCTTTATAGAGCAGCTACCGCTTCCCGATGATTTCGCCCATGTCCTGATCAGCAATGGAGTGCTCAACCTGACTCTGGATAAGGTAGACACGCTGCGGGAGTGGGCGCGGGTACTCAAACCGGGCGGGAGGCTTCAAATTGGCGACATTCTGGTATCCCGGGAGGTGCCGGAATCGGCCCTGGACGATATATCCTTGTGGACCGGGTGAATTGCCGGGGGCCTGCTGGAAGCAGTGCTAATCAATGCCGTTACACTGGCCGGTTTCGAGGACGCCGTGGTCGCGCACAAACATAATATCTTCGAGGATGTGCCCGATCCGTCCAGCGCCATGAAATTTGGCACACAGGGCATTAGCCTCAGGGCACGCAAACCGGTATAATATATATCTCAGGCCGGCAGGGACTAATTATCGGTAAAATCAGGCCTGGACACTACCAGTATATAGGCCCCGAAAAAGTTCGCTGACTTGCTGCCAGCGCCAAGCTCCGACGAGGGGAATATCGCGTAATTCAAACTCGCGCCCCTTATAACCCAGGGGCGATCTGTTTTTATTCGGGAACTAAACCCAGCCGGAGGTGGATCTTCCCCGCTATCAACGGAGTTAGGTACATTTACCTACCATCGTAATATACAAATAACGGCAGATCGATCCCCAAGGTGAGCGATCCATTTAGGCTAGGTAGGGACCTCAATCATAAAGGTATGCTTATGCCCGCTATCAGTGGTGGATGTCTTCGTGATTTGCTGCCCTTCCTGCAGCTGCTGATAATCACTTGTGGTTAATGTGATGCTATGGGTGTGACCCCCACTGCTGCTGGTCTGTAAGGGCTGATAAACCGATGGTGGGCTAGTCACATGGGAGAAGCTGATCTTTACCGTGTGGCTGTGTCCGCTATCGACGGAGGATGCCACCGTGAAGTTGTCTTTATCGCCCTCGGCGTTGCCGCCATCGCCGTAAGGATCATCGCACGCGATCTCGGTGAGGAGCAACGGCGATAATCCCATGGCTCCGGTAACGTATATAAGAAACTGCTTACGCTCCATAGGTTCGGTCCTAATCTTAATTTCTCATAATACAGACGTAATTACGTTAGGATTACTATCAGGGGCAAGTCCTAAATTTCTATATAACGCCCTTTTATGAGCCGGCAGAAACCGCCGGAAACTGTGTTTGATGGCTTGATTGGCCTGCTTTGCCGGCCATGAATGGCGGGGTTACGCGCAGCAATGGTCAGGCTACAGCGTATAAATGCTTAGCTAACCTGTGTGCCGCTATTGGCATGAGGTGGCGCCCGTAGTCTCCACACAGCGCCGCTTGCAGGGGCGTAACGCGCTACGCCCTCTTTATAGGGCTCTCATCACCAGTCTATTTATACCTTCGCTTTAGAATTTGCTGAACCTTTGACCACGGCCGGCGTAAATTATCTAAAATGATCCCGGGACGAGCCATGGATGATGAGGCCAGGAAGGCCAGCACCCCTACCGGTGCAGGGGCGGATCATCCCCGCGGTGAGCTCCCCCCGGCGCCCTCCCGCCTGCTGGAAGGCTGGTGGGTCGCCTTTCGCAACGCTTTCATCACCATCGTGGTCCTGAGCACCGCGCTGGTAACTTATCTTTTCTACCTTTCTCGCGATCTGCCTTCCATCCGCCAGTTGCAGGACTTCAGCCCGGCCGTAGCCACCAAAATTATCTCCCGGGACGGCAAGGTGATCGCCGAGCTGTTTACCCAGAAAAGGGTACTGATCCCCTTTACCCAAATGCCTCTGGACGTACGGCAGGCCCTGATTGCTGTGGAGGATTCCCGGTTTTACGATCATTGGGGAGTCAGCATGCGGGACTTCGCCCGGGCGGTGGTGGTGAATTTGGCCAGCCTGAGCTACGCGGAGGGTTTCAGTTCCATCACCCAGCAGCTGGCCCGCAACCTATATGATACCATCGGTTTCAAGAAGACCATCACCCGCAAGCTCAAAGAGATGCTCACTGCGATTCAGATCGAACGCACCTATACCAAGAACGAAGTCATGGAGATGTACCTCAACTCCATCTATTTTGGTCATGGGACCTATGGCATCCAGGCCGCCGCCAAGGAGTTTTTCAGTGTCGAGGCCCGGGATCTGAATCTGGAGCAGTCGGCCATGCTAATCAGCGTGCTGCCATCGCCCGCCCGGTTCAGTCCCAAGGTCCATCCGGATCGAGCCTTTCGCCGGCGAAACCTGGTGCTGGCCGCCATGGTGGATCGGGGCTACCTGGAGGAGTACGAATACGAGGGACTGCGCTACAAGCCGATTGATGTCAAACGCCTGGAGAGCAGCGCCGGCTTTGCGCCTTATTTCACCGAGCATGTCCGGCGCCAAATGGAACTGGAGGATGAACGTCTGGGCATCAATCTGTATCGCGACGGGTTGGAAATCCACACCACCCTCGATTCGCGCATGCAAGCTATCGCCATGAAAGTGTTCATGGAAGAGATCCTGAACAATCAGCGAGTGCTCAATGACGCTCTCCTGCAGAATGATTCGTTGATCTACTCCGTTATCGACACCCTGCTGTTTCCGCTGGATTCAGTGAAGGCCATGATTGAAGGTGATATCCCCATCGACGACCGGCTGAAGGACCGGCTGTTGGTGCAGGGGGCCTTCGTGCTGCTGGAAAATGATACGGGCCACATTCTGGCCATGATCGGCGGCCGGGCCGATTACCCGGACTACTGGAACCGCTCCACACAGGCCCAACGCCAACCCGGTTCGGTCTTCAAGCCCATACTGTACATGACGGCCATCGACCAGGGGTACCCGGTGTCCACCCAGCTGCTGAACCAATCACTCTCCAGCACGGACGACGCCCAGCTCGACACCAGTTTTTATGATCCCCGCAATGATGATGGCTCCTCTTCCGGGCTGGTGACCATGCGGCTGGCCCTGCGCCATTCCATCAATATCGTCTCGGCCCGGATGATCCAGGAGTTGGTTACTCCCCGCCAGGTAGTAGCAATGGCCAAGCGATTCCAGCTCACCACGCCCATGCGGGCCGTGAGGGCCATCTCCCTGGGTACCAGCGAGGTCGTGCCGCTGGAAATCACGGCAGCCTATGCGTCCATCGCCAACGGCGGCGTTTGGGTGCAACCAATTGCCGTATCGGAAATCGTAGATCGCCGCGGCAAGGTGCTGCGTGAATTTATACCGGAGCGTAAGGAGATTATCAGGGCTGACAAAGCTTACTTGCTCCTGGATCTGATGAGGGGTGTAGTGGATCGGGGAACCGGCGCCCGCACCCGGTGGATGTACCAATTTAACCGGCCGGCAGCCGGCAAAACCGGCACCACGGACAACTGGAGCGATGCCTGGTTTGTGGGCTTTACACCCCAACTCGCGGCCGGTGTCTGGATAGGGATTGATGACCCCCAGGTGAGCCTGGGCGAGGACCGTTTTGGTAATGTGGTGGCCTTGCCGATCTGGGCCCGGGTCATGCGGGAGATTCACCAGACCTTTGACCTGCCGGTACGGAATTGGCAGCTGCCCGAGGACATTGTGCAGTTGGACATCTGTCTCGTCACAAAGGACCGCCCCACCAAGTTCTGCCCCCGCGAAAAGGAAATATTTATCCGGGGCACCGAACCACCCGACAGGTGCCAGGTACACACCGGATTCGACAATAAATCCTACGATCCCGACGACGATATTTTCCTGAACTGATATCGCCGCAGTAATATGCGGCCACCGCAACCGGGTGGCATTAAGTTTAGCGCCGGGTTGGGGTTCCAGCCTACAGCCCGGCAGCCATGATCAAATCGGTTTTATACTGGTCCTATCAAAAGCGCTGGTTGCTGTTTGCTTTCCTGTTGGGGGCCTTGCTGTTCTACCTGCCGTATCCCGGCGGACTGACCCCGGAAGGCTATCGCACCTTGATCATCACAGTGATGGTGGTGATCCTGATTATCTCCGAAGCAGTGCCGTTACCGGCCACCGGGCTGCTGATCGCCGTGCTGCAAGTGGTCTTCGGCCTGGGATCAGCCTCCACTGTGGCCCAGTCCTATGCCAGCGACGCGGTCTTCTTTATCATGGGCTCCCTGATGCTGGCGGTAGCCATTGTACGGCAGGGGCTGGACGCTCGCTTGACTCTGGGTATACTGTGGCTGACCGGCAACCGGGTCACTTCCATCATGTGGGGTTTCTTTGTGATCTCCCTGCTGCTAACCTCATTCATGGGCGAACACACCATCGTGGCCATGTTGCTCCCGGTGGCCTTGACCCTGGTGAGAAACACCGGCCGGGATGATCAGGATGTGCGCGGGTTGATGAGCCTGCTCCTTTTTGCCCTGGCTTACGGCAGCATCATCGGATCGTTCGGCACGCCATCGGGTGGCGCCCGCAATGCCATCATGATCGAGTACCTTGCGGATTCCGGCGCCGCCAGGATGAGCTATCTGCGCTGGATCATTTTCGCCTATCCGGTGCTGCTGATCCAGATTCCCTTGGGAGGCTGGCTGCTGACGCGAACCTTTAAACCGGAAATGGTATACTTGGACCGGGCGGTGCGCAAGCTCAAAGCACAGGTAGGCCGCACAGGGCCGCTCACGCCCCAACAGATCTTGGCTGTGGCCCTGTTCGTCCTTATCTTGCTGGGGTGGATTTTCTTAAGCGATACCATCGGCATCGGCATAGTGGCCCTGGGCGGGGTGTTTCTCTACCTGGCCACCGGTCTGGTGCAGTGGAGCGATCTAAACCAGCGCACCAACTGGGGCGTAGTACTGCTGTATGCCGGCGTCATCTCATTGGGGCTGCAGCTCAGGGACACCGGCGCCGCCATGTGGTTGGCCCAGAACCTGGTGCAGGTGGCCGGCGGTCTGATGGAGCGGTTTGAGGTGGTGCGCTATATGCTGGTGATCGGCATGTCTACCCTGGTGGTAAACATCATGAGCCCCAGCGCCACGGTGGCGGTCCTGGGACCCATGTTCATCAACTTCGGCGGGCATCCGGTGCTGTTGGGGATGACTACCGCCATCGCTTCAGCCTTCGGTTACATGACAGCCGTGGGCTCGCCAGCCGGCATGATCATCGCCTCCACCGGGCTTCTGAAAGCGAAGGATTTTGTGAGGGCCGGCTGGCGGTTCACGCTCATGTCCATCGCTTGCCTGCTGCTGGCAACAATGTTTTACTGGCCCTGGCTGGTGAAGGAATGATGATGGGAGTAATTAGGGAGGTTGAGCAGTGCGGTTCCTGGTAGCGGTCAGCAGCACCATCTATTCGGAACGCACCCTGCAGATCGGCAGCGGCATAGCCGATGCCTTCTCCGCCGACCTGTCAGTGGTTTACGTGGGTGATCCGCCCCAGGCGTTCCTGCAGGGGGGGGTCAATCTGGCCCGGGACGCCATGCTCAGCTGGGATATCCACCACCCCGGCGTGGATGTGCTCCGCTGGGCCTACCAACGGCTGCAGGAATATGAATTCATCGACCCGGCCGAGGAACAGCTCGATCCCAACAACTTAGTGGCCGATGCCGGCCGGGTCAGGGTGGTGGTGCCCCATACCCATGGGGAGAAAATCCGCCTGATCATGCGCGAGGGTGACCCTGTAGACCAGTTGAAGCAGGAAACCGAGTACCGCGATTACCAGTTGACTATTGTGGGGGGCGGCTCGCGCAAGCGCCTTACCCGGCAGCTGATCCAGTTCATCGACACCAGCCTGTTATTTGTCAAGAACTTCGATCCCGAGGGGAAATATAAGCTGCTGCTGTGTGTTGACAATTCCCAGGCCACCCGCCGGGCGGTCATCTTTTGCGGCACCGTGGCCCGGCATTTAAACACCTCCGTCAAGCTGGTCACCGCCAGTAAAACCAAGCGGTTCGGTGACGATTATCGCGCCGCCGCCGAGTGGGCCCGGCGCTACCTGCAGCGGCAGAAAATCGAACACAGCCAGTATTTCATAACCGGGGACCCGGCTACGGTGTTCGTCGAGGAAGCGGGCAGCGACCATATCATTGTCATGGGTAAATCCAAAATGCACCCCTTGAAGGCCTGGCTGAAGGGCACCAAGCCGGGCGACACGCTGCTCAAGGCCAACTGCCCGGTGATACTGGTTAAGTAAGGGGCTGATGGCTTGTAATATGATGTACCCTACTGGACTTAACAATTGCCGTGTCCTTAACTTCCATTGAAAGAGACCCGCATGGAGGTGATCCGGTATGGATGAAAACCGCGTTAAACGACAATATATTGTGAGCAAGTCCGGGGAAAAAACGTTCGTTGTTTTATCGGTTGAGGATTCCAAGCGGCTAATGGAGGATATTCAAGACCTCGCCGCCATCGCAGAGCGCACGAATGAGCCCCGCATCAGCCTGGAGGAGCTCGAAAGAAATCTGAAGGCTGATGGCCTCCTATAAAGTTGAGATTGTTAAATCTGTAGAGAAAAGATACCTTCCCAATATTCTCGCTGTCATTCATGCCTTGGCCCGTGACCCTTTTCCAGCTAATTGCAGGAAGCTACAGAGTTCAAAAAAAAGTTACCGCCTCCGTAGCGGGCCATACCGCATTTTGTTCGAAGTTGATACTGACGCCGGAATGGTTACGGTCTTTCGTATTCGCCATAGAAAAGATGTATACCGGTAAGCGTAGTAAAAACCGTAATGATCACCTGTTCTGCGCGTGGCAATCACCAGATTTCAAAGGGGGAAACTCGCCTCGTGAGAGTGGAACACCAGCCGCGCCAGGATTTGATACAAACCAGGCCTACAGCCGTGGTCTTCAGGGCCAACTCCCGATAATGCTGACTAAGTAACACCCGCTCCGATCCGTATTAAAGAGAAACCGCTCTACCCGCAGTAATGCGGCAAGAACGGCTTTCTTATTTTTCCGACGACCCCTAGCCGCCGCCCAGCCATTTGGCGAAAGCATCAAAGCTATAGTCCCGGCCCAGGAAATCGCGCACCAGCTGGGCCGCCGGTTTGGTGCCCCCCGGCTCCAGGATCGTCCGGCGGTAGCGCCTGGCAACCTCCCTATCCATCAGCCCGGCATCCTCGAACAGGCTGAACATATCCTTGGCGATCACCAGCGACCACATGTAGGTGTAGTAAATGGCCGAATAGCCGTCCAGGTGGCCGAAGTTGCAGTGCAGGTTGGTGCCCTCAACGTAGTCAAAGGGGCTGTAGCGGTTCATCAAGTCGGCCTGCAGCTCGCTGGTGTTCAGTCCCGCCGGATCGCGGTTATAGAAATTAAGGGAGACTGCGGCGTAGTACATCTGGTGCTGCGTATTTAGGCCGTTGCCGAAATTGCGGGCGGCGTTCATGGCAGCTACCAGTTCCGCCGGGATTGTTTCGCCGGCCTCGTTCCGGGCGAAGGTCTGCAGGGCAGCCAGGTCCCAGCTCCATTCCTCCAAAAGTTGTGAGGGGGCTTCCACAAAGTCCCACTCGGTCTCGATACCCGACTGTGCCACCCAGCGCTGGTTATAGCCGCCCAGAATATGGTGCAGCAGGTGCCCGAACTCGTGGAAGAAGGTGCCCACCTGACCGTGGCCCATCAGTCCCGGTGTTCCATCACCGCCGGGGAAGTTGCAGACCAGGGCCGCCTCGGGCACCTGCCGGCCGGTGACGCCGGGCATGATTTGAAATGCGGCGGCATGCTGGTACTTGCCCTCCCGCGGATGCATATCCAGGTGGAAACGGCCCAGCAGCTGGTCGCCGCTGTAGACCTGGTAACTCTCGACATCGGGGTGCCAGACCTGGGCCGCCACCGGACGATAAGTCAGCCCGAACATGCTCCCGGTGAGGGCAAACAGACCATCGCGCACCTTATCGTAGGGAAAGTACTGCCGGGCCTCCTGCGAGTCGAAGCTATACTGCTCCCGCTGCACCAGCTCAGCCAGGTAGCCCTTCTGCCAATCGCCCACAATTATGGAAGCCGGATCGGTCAGTTTCAGGCGCGCCAGTAAGGCGGCGTAGTCGCTGGCGGCGGCCGGAGCGGCCACCTGAGTCACCCGGTCGATGAACTCACCGGCGGCCTGGGCGCTGCCGATCATCTTGTCGGCGGTGATATAGTCGGCATAGGTCTCAAAGCCCAGCAGGTTGGCCAGCTCGTGGCGCCGGGCGATCATCCGGTCCAGCACCTCAAGGTTTTGGGGATAGCCCCGATTCCGGAACTCCAGGTAGAGCTCCAGCCGCCGGGCGTCCGATTCGGCGTAAGTATTGAATGGCAGATAATCGGGATAATCGGTTGTGATGGTGATCTTGCCGTCGTCACCAGGTTGGTGGGCTGCAATATAATCCGCTGGCAGACCGGCCAGCTCGCCCAGCGAGTCCAGCTTGATGGACCGCACGTCTTCGCGGATATTCCGGCCGAACTGTTGCCCGATCAGCACCAGTTCTTCCTGCAGCTCCTTAATGCGGGCCGTGGCCAGAGAATCGCGGTCGACCCCGGCGCGCTGAAAATCCCGTACTGTGGTCTGGTGGTAATAGCGGGTGGCCTGGTCCTCACCGGCTACATCCACCGCCAACAGCGCCTCGTAGAGTGGCCGGGACAGACTGATTTCGGTGCCCAGGCTGGAAAAAGCCTGTTCCGCCTCCTCGGCGGCGGAGCGATACTCAGGGTCGGGGTGGACATTGCTCATCAGGCTGGCCCAGGCCTGGCCCTGGTAGAGCACCAATTCCAGGTCATTGAGAGGTTCCAGCACGGTGGCCACCGTCCGCGGGCCGGCCGGCACTTGCAGGGAGTCAAACATCTCCCTAGCCTGGGCCAGGCCGGTTCGCCATTCCTCATTGTAGGCGGCGGTGTCAACGGCCGGTTTCTTGATTAAGGCCCCGGGACCGGCGCAATTCAGTGCAGCCAACGCAAGTCCGGCAATCAGGATTCGACGCGACATTTAGTCCTCCTTAGTCGGTTTTAATTTGTGGGCCAGGCATAAATATAGCGCATAACCCGATAGATGGATGGCAGCTCAATTTAATAATGCAGACAGTCATTTGAGTAGGAAGCTTCTCCGGGAGCGGGTGTAGAGTCGCGATTGTAATAGCGGCGCTGATTTAGCCGCTTCAGTGTCTCTTCCGTATTGCGCAAAGCGCGATATAAATGTCACCCGGGGGAATAATAACGCTTGACGTTATTATCGGGCAGCGTTATTATTACCCTGGTCCCAAGGGGCTCTTTTAAAAATGATAAGCAGCTTTCGGGATAAAGGGACTGAAGATGTTTTTTCCCGGCGGTTCGTTCGAAGGCTTCCAATCGGGATTCAGCGTGGGGCACAACGCAAGCTGGCCATACTTGATGCTGCCGAGGTTCTCGAAGATCTGCGGATACCCCCCGGTAATCGTCTGAAGAAACTTGTAGGAGACCGCGCAGGACAATACAGTATTCGGATCAACGATCAATGGCGTATTTGCTTCCGTTGGAACCGGGGGGATGCTTTCGACGTGGAAATCGCAGATTATCACTAGGAGATGGCAATGACTAATGAAGGACTTCAGCCGGTTTGTCCCGGTGAGATATTGCTGGAAGAGTACCTGAAGCCAATGCTGATCAGCCAATACCGGTTAGCAAAGGACATCAGTGTTTCGCCCCGCCGCATCAATGAAATCGTCCACGGCAAACGGTCTATTACAGCCGATACTGCCTTGCGGCTCTCACGATATTTCGGTACCTCCGAGCGCTTTTGGCTTAACCTGCAAATCAGATATGATCTAGAGATAGAGAAGGAACGACTCGCAGGCTGTCTTGATAAGGAAGTTTCGGTGCTCAGGGAAGCAGGTTAATGAATTATATACAATGTAAAATTTAAGGATAATCAATGGTAGGGCAGGGCTAGGAAGCCGCTGTCCGGCGTTCAATCCTCCGGGTGCAGGATAACTTCGGTAGTGACGGCAGACACTTTGCTGAGCCTGTTGCTCACGGAACAGTATTTCTCCTCTGAAAGTTTCACCGCCCGCTCCAGCTTCTCACGGGGCAGATCACGACCCCAGAAATGGTATTCGGCGTGAATCTTCGTATAGACCCGCGGATCGCTATCAGCCCGCTCACCATTAAGGTGAATGCGGAAATCGCTCAGCTTTATGCGCATTTTTCGCAGAATCAGCTCGATGTCGATACCGCTGCAACCACCCATGGCCATCAGCACCAGTTCCATGGGCCGGGCGCCGCCATCCTGGCCACCGTCATCCGGTCCGGCGTCCAGCACCACCCAATGGTTGGATGGCCCTTTGGCTAAAAAGGTGCTCCCTTCGACGCGCCGCACTTCGACTTCGGTCATCGGTTCTCCACGATAAGTAAGTGATTGAGCAGTTAGTCAGTACTAGCCGTGTTCGGCTGTGCCCGGAGGCTGATCCTTGCCGGCCGGCGGCGTCAATGAAAGTACCTTAAACAGGCGCTTCTCAACCTCCCCGGGCAGCTGCTCCGGATCGGTGTTTGCCTTGCGGTAGATGTAAACTGTCCGCTTGATACTATCGAACTCGGCCCAGCAGTCGGGACAGTCGTCCAGGTGGCGCTGGACCTCATCGCAAAATTCCTCTCCCAGGTCCTGGCCCAGTTCTTCGCAGATCAGCCGTTTTAACTCCGGGCTGTGACCGTTCATGCCCGGGCCCCAGTGGATGGATGCAAGTGGGCCAACCGGTTACGCAGCTGGATGCGGGCGCGCATCAATCGGACCTTCACGTTGGCGGTAGTGATCTCCAGGAAGTCGGCCGTTTCTTTGGTGCTCAGGCCTTCCACATCGCGGAGGATAAACACCACGCGCAACGGTTCCGGCACCTGGCCGATGGCCCGGTCCATGGTCTCCCTAAGAAATTCACTATCTTCCAGGTCGTGCCAATAATTGGAACTGGTCGCTGAAGGCCCGCTAGCCAGCCGTTCGAAATCCTCTGGCGCGATGTCTACATCGGGTATGTTTCGCAAGCGGCGCAGCTTGCCCAGGGCGATATTGGTGGCAATTCGGTGGATCCAGGTATAAATGGCGCTACGTCCCTCGAAACGGTCCAAGCTTTGCATCACTTTTAGGAAGGTCTCCTGAAGTACGTCCTCCGCATCCTGCCGGTTTTGGGTCAGGCGCAGAGCCAAGCCGTAAATCCGGACGGAATACTTCCGCACTAAATCGCCTATGTCCGGAACTGCCGAATTGCTCACTCAGCACTGATTCCCTGTCTAAATAGGCGGGCATCATGGCCAGCGCCCAGCCGAATCTACGACTGGGCGGATTCGTT
>JACZSB010000024.1 GCA_022574435.1 Fidelibacterota bacterium | reverse complement strand
TGGGAATCTCGTTCTCCCGGGAATCGCCGGCTTCCCGGCGCAGCGCATTTTCAAGGCAGAGGATGCGGTCGCCGACTGACACGATCTGCGCACAACGGGCAATCACATCTTCACCTTCCGCGAGCGCGTCATGTGCGAGCAATAGTATGATGAGCACACCGAACAGAGTGTTCTTATCAGCGATAACAGGCATAATTTTTCTTTGGTTCGGTTTCGTAACGGCTATTATGCAGCCGCAGGGGGGAAAATGATAAAGACAGCAACGATTCTGGTCATCTTGATACTTTGTGTGCCATCGGTCACCCGGGCACGGGACTCAGTGAAACCACTGCGACCTGTACACACCTACTCAATTGTTGCCCGGGATGCGGCGACAGGTGAGCTGGGTGCGGCTGTGCAGTCGCACTGGTTTTCCGTGGGGTCGCTCGTCACCTGGGCCCAGGCCGGGGTGGGGGCCGTAGCGACTCAGTCTTTCGTATTGGTGGACTACGGTCCCAACGGCCTGGAACTGATGGCCGGGGGGCTGGCGGCTCCACAGGTCCTTGAGCAGTTGGTGGCCGCCGACGAAGGCCGTGAAGTGCGCCAGGTAGCCATGATCGACGCCCACGGGCAGGTGGCCGCCCACACCGGGGATTCATGCATTCCTGCCGCGGGACAGCACGTGGGGGAAAACTACTCCGTCCAGGCCAACTTGATGTTCAGCGATCAGGTGTGGCCCCGGATGAAGGTAGCTTACGAAAGCGCCGAAGGTGATCTGGCCGACCGGATGATGGCCGCCATGGAGGCCGCCCAGGCTGCTGGAGGTGACATCCGGGGGCGGCAGTCGGCAGCCATCCTGATCGTGTCGGGCGAAAAACAGGAGCAAGCCTGGCAGGGAGTACTCATGGAGCTGCGGGTGGAGGATCACCCCCAGCCACTGGCCGAGCTGCGCCGCCTGATCCGCGTGCACCGGGCCTACGAGCACATGAACGCCGGCGACCTGGCGGTGGAGCATGGTGACGATGAGCTGGCCTTAAAAGAGTATGGCGCGGCCATGGAGCTGTTTCCCGCTAACCTGGAGATGAAATTCTGGACCGCCGTCTCCCTGGCGAACATGGGCAGACTAAAGGAGGCCTATCCCCTGTTCAAAGAGATATTTGCTCAGGATGAGAACTGGCGCGTGTTGTTGCCGCGGCTGGTGGTTAGCGGGCTGATCAAACAACAAGATGTAGACCGAATCTTGAAGAAAGTGAAATAGTCCGTTTGTTTGGCCGAGAGAACAGATAAATCGACTTCACCTTCCATGCCCGAATAAATTATTAGCGAAACAGCATGGTAATTCGTTATTATATTGACATGGAAACAGGTCAGCCGCACATTCATAAGCATCATGTGCGTGAAGCTGAAGTTGAGTAAGTATTGAGCAGACCAGGTGAGGATCGACCGGGGCGCGAGGGTTCGCGCATCGCAATTGGTCAGACACGCGCAGGGAGATACTTGCGTGTCATTTAGGCCCTTGATGCGGAACCTGACAGTGTTTTCGTTATTATTGCATATGAACTCAGGAGTAAACCGCTAATCGCTTATAAACGCCGGACGCGCAGGAGACAATAATGAAGCAGAGCAAGTTCCCTCCGGGATGGGATGAGGATCGCGTTAACAGTATCCTGAGATACTATGAAGAACAAAGTGAAACAGAGGCGCTGGCGGAAGATGAAGCAGCGTTTGAGAGCCAAACACAGACAGCGATTAAGGTGCCTAAAGAGTTAGTTCCCACTATCCGTGAACTTATTGCCAAACATCAAATAGGTAGCAAAACCGGGTGATCCCGGCATTTTGGCTAAACGATTGCCCTAGTCCCGCTTCCTTTCGGCAAACCGCAATATCCCCTCCAGGATGTGGTCGGGATCCAGGTGGGACTCCTCGATGATCTCCTCCAGCGACCCCCCAGTGCGCCAGCGGTGGTCCCAATCGGGCGTAACGGCAAATTCTTTATTGCGCCGGCTGCCGATCCAGTTATGCATCAGCCGGTAGGCTTGGTTGGCCACGATCATGCTGTTGTCCCAATCCCAGGCTGATAGCACCTGCTCCCGGTAGTGCCTGGTCTGGCGCTGGAACAGGCCGAAGCTGATGGCGGCCACGATCTTCACATTGGGGCCTTCCTCCCTGAGCCGGGGCAGAATCTTCATCAGGCTGTTGGTGGGGCTGGTCCCCCGGAAAATCACCGTCCCGGCCTTCTCCTTATTTTTATCGTAGTCCTTGAAGATGTAGGCCCCTTTGGCCGCCTCCAGGTGCGAGGGAATTTCCAATTCGTCCCGCTGGGGCACGGTGATGGCTGGCCGGGTGAGGTGCAAAGCGATGATCGGCACGTCGGTGGCCAGGGCGGCCCCCAGGGCCGGGGCCACTTCGTTGTGTTCCCAGGGATAAAGGTTGAGCACGTGCCCCTCGGGAAACAGCTGTGTTACCCCCGGCGCGAAAATGCCGAAGTGGGACCGGCTGTCCTCGGCCGTCTCGGGACCGGAGTGCCCAGCCACCCACAACAGCCGCCCCACTTTGAGCTCCGAATCCTGGGCTACCTGGCTGAATAGGCGCATGGGGCCGTACTTCAAGTAGGAAAACGAGCCGTAGGTACTGCAGGCCCCTAAATATCCGCTGAAATTGTCATAGGGCCGCTTGGAAAAGTTCACCGAGGTCATCCCAGCCATGATGCCGGCGTTGGCGAACTCGGTGATCGCCTGGGGCAGCAGGGCCCCCCGGGGGTTCTCGTCCCGCTGGAACCAGCCAAAACCCTCGAACCCGTTCCCACCTTTGGCGAAGCCGGAGATATTGGTGGAATCGGCCAGGTCCGCCGAGGCGGCGATGAAGATCGGCACGCCGGTTTTTTCATGGCTGAGCCGGTTGATCCAGGCGCCGAACTTGGCCAGGGCGGCCCGGTTAGGAGCTTTGGTACCCGGCGCTACGAATAGCTCATCAGGATACCGCTCCACCTTCGAAAGTGCCTTTTTATCCAGTTCCAGGTGGGCCCCGGGGATGAATCCTTCCAACTCATCCGGTACCGAATCGCCCAGCTCCACCAGTCGTTCCGCCAGAAAATCCAATAATTCCTGGTTGGTACGCAACACCGACATAACCTGGGACAAATGGCCGGCGGTTTCCTCCCGGAACTGGCGCTCACTGGCAGGCCGCGGCTCACCCGGGTTGTCGAAGGAAACCCCGTTGCGCAGGGCGAATTGCTTCATCCCCGCCCAGAACAGCTCGCTGTTGGCCTTATGGGGCACACCATGGGATAGGTTGTCGAATACGCCATAGCCGCGGCCCTTGCGGTTCTTGGTCCACAGCACCTTAGGCTGGCCTTCGCCGTCCGGGCTGTTTAACAGGATAAAGGCCTTGGTGATCTGCTCCCAATCCTCACCCTTTTCGGTGCCCACCACGTGGAAGCCATGATGCTCAAACCAGTCGGGGGGATTGCCGTGAATAACAGTAGAAAACGCCCGGTTATCGATGCCGAAGTCATTCCAGTCCAGCACGTAATTGAGATTAGTAAGCCCCAGCCCGTAGGCCGAGTTCATGGTCTCATGGGTCGCCCCGGTGGTTAGTCCGCCTTCCCCCTCGAATGCCCAGACTTTCACCTCCGGTACTCCAGCCAGTTTATAGGCCAGGGCCATGCCGGCGGCCACTGGAGAGCCGTGGCCGCTGGGACCGGTGTTAAACTTGAGAAACTGGGTCTTGCCGCCCATTTCGGCATGACCGGGCAGCCCCCCCTGCCGGCGGAGTGTCAGCAGGTCCTCCCACACCAGGGCCCGACTCTCGAATTCCTTGACTAAGTATTTGGGATCGTTGGTCTGTTCGTACTTGATCCGCAAAGCCTCATTGTAGACCGCCAGGGTGGCATATACTAGCGGCACAGTGTGCCCAGCCAGTAGCACAAACCGGTCGGCAAATCGCTTGCCCGGTTCACGAATATCCCAGCGCATGGCTCCCGAAAGTGTGTTAACCACCAACATATAGGCCTTGGACAGCGAACCGCCGGGATGGCCGCTCTGGCGAAAATTGAGCATGATGTGAATAGTCTGATCGATCATGTCCCTGATGATTTCGTAGTAGCCGAACTCGCCCTTCAATTGGGTCAGGGGGTAGGGTGTTGGCGTTCGCATGGGCCAGGATGCTCCGGAATTTTAGCTATTGCAAATATTGAACATTGTTCAGGTGGATATGGGGGTGGGCCTGTTTTCAGCTGTCAGCCCCTTGGTCGTGGCCACCTCGGGCCGCCCATCACCGGGAGCCGGCTGTTTTCCATTAGACGTGAAAAGGGATTCTTTGAGAATCTGCCCGGTATAGGAGGCGGCCACGGCGGCCACTTCCTCCGGCGTGCCCTCGGCCACCACGTAGCCCCCTTCGTCGCCGCCTTCGGGACCCAGGTCGATGATCCAATCGGCCGTTTTGATCACGTCCATGGCATGCTCGATAATCACTACCGTATTACCCTTGTCCACCAGCTGGTGCAGCACCTTGAGCAGCAGCTCCACGTCGGCGAAATGCAGGCCGGTAGTGGGTTCGTCCAGGATATATATAGTCCGGCCGGTGCTGGCCTTGGACAGTTCCGCGGACAATTTTACGCGCTGGGCCTCGCCGCCGCTCAGGGTAGTGGCCTGCTGCCCTAACCTGATATAGCCCAGCCCCACTTCGCAGAGTGTTTGGAGTTTGCGCTCGATGGCGGGCATTTTCTTAAAAAATTCCAGCGCCGCCTGGCAGGACATATCCAGTACCTGCGCGATGGTCCGGCCTTTATAGGTGACCTCCAACGTCTCCCGGTTATAGCGCTTGCCGTGGCATTGTTCGCACTGCACATAGACATCGGGGAGAAAATGCATTTCGATCTTGATCAGGCCATCACCCTGGCAGGCTTCGCAGCGGCCGCCTTTGACATTGAAGGAGAACCGTCCCGGCTTATAGCCCCTGATCTTGGACTCGGGCAGCTGGCTGAACAGGTCCCGGATGTGGGTAAATACCCCCGTGTAGGTGGCCGGATTGGAGCGCGGTGTGCGCCCGATGGGCGATTGGTCGATGTCGATCACCTTGTCCAGGTAAAGCAATCCGGTGATAGATTCGTATTTCAACGGCTTTTTCTTGCTGGAGTAGAACTCCCGGCTCAGGACCGGGTAGAGCGTTTCGTTGATCAGGGTGGATTTACCCGAGCCGCTGACGCCGGTGACACACACGAATCGGCCCAACGGCAGGTTTATGGTAATCTGCTTTAAGTTGTTACCCTGGGCCCCTTCCAGGCGCAGGAACTTATCCGGCCGGGGGCGGCGGTGCTCCGGCATGGGGATAGTCTTGGTACCAGCCAAATAGTTGCCCGTCAGCGAGTTGGGGTTAGCCTTGATATCGTCCGGGGTACCGCTGGCCACCACCCAACCCCCTTCCACTCCGGCCCCGGGACCCAGGTCAATTACCCAGTCAGCCGATTCAATGGTTTCCCGGTCGTGCTCCACCACCAGGACGGTATTGCCGAGGTCCCGCAGCCGGTTCAAGGTGGCGATCAGCCGCCGGTTGTCCCGCATGTGCAGCCCGATGGAAGGCTCATCCAGAATGTAGAGTACTCCCACCAGTTGACTACCCACCTGGGTGGCCAGCCGGATACGTTGAGCCTCGCCACCGCTCAAAGTGGCTGAGGTCCGGGAGAGGGTCAGGTAGTCCAGGCCTACGTTCACCAGGAAGCCCAGGCGGTCCCCGATCTCCTTGAGCACCTGGGTGGCGATTTCCTGCTTGGTGGCGGTCAGCTCCAACTCCTGGAAGAAGGCTTGCAGCGTCCTAATCGACATGACCACCAGCTCCCAAATATTTTTATCTCCCACGGTGATTGCCAAACTCTCTTTTTTTAACCTGGCGCCCTTACATTCATCGCAAGCGTGAATCGACATGAACTGTTCTATCCAGGCCCGAATGCCGCCGGATTGGGTCTGGGTGTAGCGCCGCCGCAGGTTGGGAATCACCCCTTCGAAGCCACCGGTATATTCACCCTTCCATTTCTTGGAGCTGTAGGTCATGGTGATCTTGGCGTCGGGCTCGGTACCGTAGAGGATGGTGTGCCGTACCTCTGAGGACAGCCGGTTCCAGGGCGTGGTGAAACGGAAGCCCAAATGTTGGGCCAGGCTCTTGATGATGGAGCTGTACCAGCCGCCCCGGGGCTGCTCGCCGATGGGTACCACCGCCCCTTGGATCAAACTTTTCCTTTTATCGGGGACCACCAGGTCCGGATCGATCTCCATGCGGGTGCCCAAACCATCACACACCGGGCAAGCCCCAAAGGGGGAATTGAAGGAGAACATCCGCGGTTCGGGCTCCTCGTAGCTGATCTCGCACTCAGCGCATGACAGGTGTTCGCTGAAAATATGGTCGGCGCCCTTTTTGGAATGGCCGCTTGGCGAGACCTCGTTGACCATCAGCAAACCGGCCCCCATCTTGGCTGCCAATTCCATCGACTCGGTGAGGCGCTCCTTGATTTCCGGCTTCACTACCAGCCGGTCTACCACTACTTCGATGTTGTGCTTCTTGTTTTTGTGCAGGATAATACGCTCCGACAGGTCCCGGATCCGGCCGTCCACCCGCACCCGGACAAAGCCCTCCTTGCGGATCTGCCGCAGCACATCCTTATATTCCCCTTTGCGGCCCCGCACCACCGGCGCCAGCAGCTGGATGCGGGTACCTTTTGCAAACGCCAGGATGTGATCCACCATCTGCTGGATGGTCTGGCGGGTGACCGGCCGGCCGCATTTGTAGCAATGGGGCTCGCCGATACGGGCATACAGCAGGCGCAGGTAGTCGTAGATTTCGGTGATGGTGCCCACGGTGGAGCGGGGATTGCGGCTGGTGGACTTCTGCTCGATGGAGATGGCCGGTGACAACCCCTCGATGTAGTCCACGTCGGGCTTCTCCAGCAGCCCCAGGAATTGGCGGGCGTAGGACGAGAGAGACTCCACATAGCGCCGGTGGCCCTCGGCGTAGATGGTATCGAAGGCCAGGGAACTCTTGCCCGAGCCGGACAGACCGGTGATCACCACCAGTTGGTTGCGGGGAATGACCACATCGATGTTCTTGAGGTTGTGTTCCCGCGCCCCCCGGACGTGAATTTGCTCTGCGTGGTAGGCTTTCATCGAGCTGGTAAAGCTAGCATGCTGGAAGCGGGAGGGAAAGGGGAAACTGGCGTTTTCGCTGGCAATAATTTCATACCCGTGGCATATAACCCGGAACTCCGCTCTGGGCCGGGACGCAACAGGTAATGATGTCTCTAATTGCCCTCCCGTACCTGGCCGCCAGCGCTGGATTTCCCGCCCTTCTGGTCGTTGACCACCACCCAACGGTCAAGTGCGGCGGCCCCGCTCGGTAGTAGATATAACTGGGCCGGCCCTACCACCTGACGAGAACATCAGACTTGTCGGCCGCCAAACTTGAGCTGCACACCAGACAGCTAGAAATTGGGGCGGCATTATAAATACGGTTGAACTAGGGGCAATTTTAAATGAACTTTGGACTAGCTGCACGGCCATGGCAGAACGCAGTTAAACCACCTAGGAGCCTTGGCATTACCTGCCTGGCCGGTTAAAATAGTTTAAAGGAGATACTCTTACATGGAGCAACAGGAAAAAGAAATTATCTTCAGAGCCTTACAAGCCAAGAACGCCGTTCCCGCCTGTCCGCGATGCAAGGGAACCGGCCATGATCTCGTCGGGTACAACTTGCAACCGATCTACGACTCGCCCCGCATGACCCCTGAGGCTCCGCCATCGGTACCCACGGTGCTGATGCTTTGTGTCACTTGCGGGAATCTAACCCAGCACGTGCTTTCCTCCATCGGGGTGCAAGTCTGATTGGGAGGTGTTTCACCATCCTGCACCCGGGCTGCCCGGTGACCGGCGCCACTGCCATAAATTGGCGTGCTTTATCACCGATTATAGGGGATGCTGCCTAAAATGCGAATAATCGGGGTATAACATGCGGTGGAATATCGTTACTCAGGGAATTTCCTTCGGCACAGCCCTGGCCATCGCCATATCCTGGTCCCTCAACCATTCGGTGCTCTGGGCAATAATCCATGGTGTGTTCTCCTGGCTATATGTGGTATATTACATAATCCGATATTAACCGAATTCTTAGAGAACATACCATAGACAGCTCCATATACCGCAATTGCCATTCCCCACCCCTTAAGTGTGGCATTAACCAGGGCTCTACCGCCCAGCTGATACAGACCGGAAACAAAAAATAGGAGTCTTAATGGGCGGCCAGAATTCATACAATTACGAAGACCTGCTCCGCAGCGGAGATGGGACCCTCTTTGATATCGATGCGGCCCGGCTGCCTACTCCTGACATGTTAATGATCAGCCGCATCGTGGACATTACAGCAGATGGGGGTCATTATAACCAGGGCCATGTAGTGGCGGAATTGGATATCGATCCCGATTTGTGGTTTTTTAAGTGCCACTTCAAAACCGATCCTGTGATGCCCGGTTGCCTGGGGCTGGACGCTCTGTGGCAGCTGAGCGGCTTTTTTCTGGCCTGGTCCGGGTACAAGGGCAAGGGCCGGGCTCTGGGAGTGGACACGGTCAAATTTAGAGGCCAGGTATTGCCTACTTCCAAGCTGGTCACCTATACAATCGATGTCCGCCGGATCATCGACCGCAAACTGATTATGATTACCGCAGACGGTACCGTTGCGGTCGATGGACGCCAGGTCTATACCGCCAGCAAATTGCGTGTCGGGCTGTTCGAGTCCACCGATAATTTCTAGCCTGGACAGCGCCATCCGATACCGCTAACAGCATGCCGTGTGATGCCCGCAGCCCGGCTGGAGCGCTTTTCTATTGGCATGGCGCCGGCTAATCGACTATATTAAGAGGGCTACGGATTCTGTTACAACCAGCTACCTGGCCGTTGCCACGACAACATTTGCCGGCAGGTAGTAATTAAGCGGAGGGAATGGAAATGGCTACCTTTTTCATGTTCGGAACCTATAGCGCCGATGCCTTAGCCGGCATCAGTGCCGCGCGTACCAAGCAGGCCACCGCCGTCATCAGTGACAACGGCGGCCAGGTGCAATCCATGTACGCCACGCTCGGCGACCAGGACTTAGTGCTGATAGTGGATTTTCCCGATACCCAACGGGCCATGAAGGCCTCCATCGCCCTGTCCAGGATAACGGATATTGCCTTTACCACAGTGCCGGCCATTGCGGTGGATGAATTCGATAAGCTGATACAGGCCGGCTGACCTCACTGCTATATGGTCAGCCGATCATTTGGCCGGCGACAGACATAATCGCCACGACCTTGTCTCGGCTGTGACTTGAAAGGGGGCCCTGATGATGGTTCCTTTCGGCGAGTTGTTCATCCGGAACGCCGACGGCTCCTATTCCCCCACCAAGCAGCTTGACATCGGCGGGGTGCCGATGGATATCGCCACCAACAAGTATTTATTGTAGAAATCAAACAATACGCGCATTTAGTTCCCTTTGTTGAGAGCGAGCAAGAAGTGCTTTTAATAACTATTATTCCCAGCCGGAAAGCAACCAGGAAATATTTAAGGAAAGGCTATGTCAAAAATTAAACTTGACCCTGAAGAGCAGCAGCTACTCGATTCCTATGAAGACCAAGAATGGGTACCTATTCGGGACCAGGGCGGCGTCCGGGCACGCTTCGCTGAAGTCGCAGCAGCTTCTCATCGGAAAGACCAACGTGTAAATATCCGACTGACGGCCCGAGACTTGGATCAAATCCGCGTACGGGCACTGGAAGAAGGTATACCCTACCAGACTCTTATCGGCAGTATCCTGCACAAATACGTAACCGGCCGGCTAGTGGAGACCCGTTAGAGCGCCCATCTTTGTCTCAGCCCCCCTTTCCCGGTACTAAATTCCACATTAATTAACCGAGCCCGGCGGCTAAGGAAACCTTTAACCTTGACTACCAAAGATCATCCCTTCCTGGCCCTCGTGGCTCAACGCGTGGTCATCTTCGATGGCGCCACGGGAACCAATCTCCAGGAACTCGATCTGACCCTGGACGACTTCTGGGATAACGAGGGTTGCAACGAGATCCTGGTACGCTCCCGGCCCGACGTGGTGCGTGAGTTGCATTCATCCTTCCTGGAAGTGGGCTGCGACGTGGTGGAAACCAACACTTTCGGCGCCTCAGCGGTGGTATTGGCCGAGTATGGCGTGGACGACCAGGACCAAGCCCTTAATGAGCAGGCTGCCCGGCTGGCCAAGGAGGTGGCGGAAGACTTCTCTACCCTGGATCACCCCCGCTTCGTGGCCGGCTCCATGGGTCCCGGCACCAAGCTGCCCTCTCTGGGACATATCTCCTTCAAAGAATTGCACGCAGCTTACCGCCGCCAGGCCGCCGGGCTGATCGATGGCGGTGTAGACCTGCTGATCGTTGAAACCTGCCAGGACCTGTTGCAGACCAAGGCGGCCCTGATCGCCATTTTCGATGAATTCGAGGCCCACAAGCTGCGGTTACCGGTCATCGCCCAGGTGACCATGGAGACTACCGGCGCCATGCTGCTGGGCTCGGACATGCTCACCGCCCTGACCACACTCTCCCCCCTGCCGGTTGACATTTTGGGCCTCAACTGCGCTACCGGCCCCAAGGCCATGGGGGCCCATCTACGCACTTTAGCTGCCGGGTGGGCGCCACCCATTTCCGTGCTGCCCAACGCCGGCATGCCTGAAACCCGCGACGGCCGGCTAGTCTACGACCTGACCCCCAACGAACTGGCATTTGACCTGCATCATTTCGTAGTCGACCTGGGCATAGGTATCGTGGGCGGCTGCTGCGGAACCACTCCAGAGCACCTCAAGGCGGTGGTGGACAAGGTGGGCGGCTTAGTGCCCAAGTCCCGGACCACCAGTTTAGAACCGGCGGCCGCCTCCCTATATGGCGTCGCGGCCTACGATGTGGTCCCCAAACCGCTGGTGATCGGCGAGCGCACCCACAGCGACCTACCCGAAATCGCGGTCCAGCGCCCCATCACCACCTGGCGGTGAATCTATACCTTCGGCCAGTAAAGGCTCGAAATCCGGTCTTCCCGAGGCCTAACTTTCGGCTTGTCAAACAGTGGATTGCAGGGACCAATCAGGCCCACGTTAAAGGCAAGAAAATGAAAGATCTAATCCCCAGTATATGTGAGCGCATCTGATGGTATATGCAACCAACCTGGGCTATCCCCGTATAGGCCCCAAGCGGGAACTGAAGAAGGCGTTGGAGGCCTACTGGCGAGGCCGGGCCACCTCCGCAGAGTTGCTGGAAACAGCCCGCACATTGCGCAAGGGCAATTGGGAGCTGCAGCACCAGCTGGATCTGCAACATATCCCGTCTAACGATTTTTCGCTTTACGACCACGTCCTGGACACTATCGCGATGGTAGGGGCCGTACCGCGGCGCTACCGGTGGAAGGGTGACCGGGTTGACCTCGACACCTATTTCGCCATGGCCAGGGGCGTCCAATCCGGAGTGACCGGATCCGAGGCCGTCCCGGCCATGGACATGACCAAATGGTTCGATACGAACTATCATTATATCGTTCCCGAATTTGAACCTGACCAGGCCTTCAAACTTGCATCCACCAAAGCGGTGGACGAATTCTTGGAGGCCAAATCACTGGGCATTCACACCCGTCCTGTGCTCCTTGGCCCGGTCTCATTCCTGTTGCTGGGGAAGTCGGCGTCAGTGGAATTCTCCCCTCTAACGCTGCTCGGACAGCTGCTGCCGGTCTACGCCGAAATACTGCGCCAACTCGCAGCGGCCGGCGCCAACTGGGTCCAATTGGACGAGCCTTGCCTGGTGCTGGATCAGGGTCCCCGGGAGCGCCAAGCTTATATCGTCGCTTACCAACAGCTGGGCGCGGTTTCGCCCGATCTGCATATCCTATTGGCGACCTATTTCGGCGATCTGGGCGACAATCTCGAGACAGCGTGCAAGTTGAACATCGATGCCCTGCATGTCGATCTGCTGCGAGCGCCCGGGCAGTTGGAGCCGGTGCTGGCCAACCTGCCCGAACACCTTACCCTGTCCCTGGGTGTGGTGGATGGCCGCAATGTGTGGCGAAATGACCTGAGTCAGGCCCTCGCTCAGATAAAATCCGCCATGCAGCAGCTCGGCTCAGAGCGAATTATGGTCGGACCGTCCTGCTCCCTTTTGTTCAGCCCAATTGATCTCGACCAGGAAACTAAACTGGATGAAGAGCTGCGCTCCTGGCTGGCCTTCGCCCGTCAGAAGCTGGAGGAGATCATGCTGTTGACCAAGGCTGCCAATCAGGGAGTGAGCAGCGTGCAGGATTCATTTGAAGCGAGTCGGAAAGCCATCGCGGCTCGCAGGGCTTCATCCCGCATTCACAACCAGGTGGTCAAACAGCGCGTCGCCGACATATCGCCCGCGTTGCTATCCCGCAGTACACCCCATGCAGAACGTAAGCGGCTTCAGCAGGAGAAACTCAAACTGCCCCTGTTGCCCACGACCACCATCGGCTCATTTCCCCAAACGCGCGAGGTGCGGAAAATGCGCGCCACCTTCAAAAAGGGGGCCATCAACGGCCAGGAATACGAAGCATTCTTGAAGGAAGAAATCAGGAAGACCGTCCGGTTTCAAGAGGATATCGGCCTGGATGTGCTGGTACATGGGGAATTCGAGCGCACCGATATGGTGGAGTACTTCGGCACCCAACTGGAAGGGTTTGCCTTTACGACCTTTGGCTGGGTGCAGAGCTACGGTTCCCGCTGTGTCCGTCCGCCCATCATTTACGGCGATGTCAGTCGGCCCCACCCCATGACCGTGGAGTGGGCCCAATATGCTCAGTCACTTACCGACAAGCCGATGAAAGGTATGCTCACCGGGCCGGTGACCATCCTGCAATGGTCGTTCGTACGGGATGATCAGCCGCGATCGGAAACCTGTAACCAGATCGCCCTGGCGATCCGCGACGAAGTGGCCGATTTGGAGCGAGCCGGCATCCAGATCATCCAGATTGACGAACCGGCGATTCGTGAGGGACTGCCCCTGCGGCAGAATGGACGCCAAGCCTATCTCACATGGGCCGTGAACGCATTCCGACTGGCCGCCTCGGGGGTCGCCGATACCACCCAGATCCACAGTCACATGTGTTATTCCGAGATCAACGACATAATCGAATCCGTGGGCGCATTTGATGCCGACGTAATCTTTATCGAGGCCTCGCGCTCGAAAATGGAGCTGCTGGACGCTTTTCGCCAGTATCAATACCCCAACGACATTGGGCCAGGTGTATACGATATCCACTCACCGCGAGTGCCAAGCGAAGATGAGGTCTTCGGGCTTTTGCAACGGGCGTTGGGAGTACTGCGCTCCGACCAGGTCTGGGTCAATCCCGATTGCGGTCTGAAGACCCGCCGCTGGGAGGAGGTGGAACCATCCCTCACGGCGATGGTGGCTGCCGCTCGACGGGTCCGCGCATCCATCACCGCTGATTGAAACCAGCCCGGCCTGGGCCAAGCGCCGGACGCGACCGATGCCAGGAAGCCCAGCGACTTTTCGATGCCGATCAATACAACGATTACCTCTACTTTCACGGTTTTGCCATCGAGACCGCCGAGGTCCTGGCCGATTACTGGCATAAGGAAATACGCCGGGAGTTGGGTATCGACGGCGATGACGGACCGGATATCCCCTCTCTCTTCCGCCAGAAATTCCAGGGCAGCCGGTATTCCTTCGGTTATCCGGCCTGCCCACGCTTAGAGGACCAGACCCACATCTTCACTCTCCTGCAGCCGGAGAGGATCGGCGTTTCAATGACGGAGGAATGGCAGCTGGTTCCCGAGCAGTCCACTTCGGCCATAATTGTACATCATCCCGCCGCCAAATATTTCTCGGTATAAAGCCCACCGGCTAATATATTCTAATATATTTTACGGTGAGATGCCGGCGAGCAGGCCTCTAATTAAGTCCTCTCAGTGCTTGGACTTAGTGTTACACAGCGATTGCACAATATATAAATCCGTTATATATTATACCTATTCATATTCAGGACTTTAGAGACATTACCAATGGTTAACTATCAAGTTATTACGTCACGCGGCAAACCACGTTTCGCGGTTGTTGAGTATCAGATATTCATGAAAATGCTCGAACAGGTGGAGAATCAGAACAAAAGCGGCGCTGCCCGAACCACCCGCCAGCGGAAAGAACCCACCGCCCGGGAGTTGACCCGGTTGATGCGCAGCAACCCTATCAAAGGTTGGCGCCTGTTCCGCAATATGACCCAAGCGGAGCTGGCCGAAAAAACGGGATTGAAACAGACCCATGTGAGCTTGATGGAAGCTAATAAAATCAAGCCCCGCAAGAATACTCTTGAGAAACTGGCTGTGGCGCTGACCTGTGATGTGGACGACCTAGTCGCTCGTTATTAGGTCCTCGGCCGCCACGTCCGTACCAGAACCTTGCGCTATCTCATATTCGACATAGAGACAATCCCATTACCGGATGTGGGCCAGGTACAGCTGGCGGAAGTGGAACGTCGCACCAAGCGCGAGCTGGAAAGGGGCCGTTTCACCGAGACAGAAGCCGCCGAGTCGCTGGTGCGCTCCGTTTCTCCATTCTTAGGGCAGGTGCTGGCGGTGGGAATGCGGTTGTACAGAGATGATTCCGGCGATATCAAGGATAAGGTCATCTGCGAGTCCGGTGAAAAGGAGACGCTGGAACTCTTTCTGGAGACCATTAACCACCCAGCTTCGGCCGACCTGCGCTTCGTGCATTATAATGGGCTGGATTTCGATTTGCCCTTCATCATCGTGCGGGCCGCCCACCACGGACTGCAGATCACCAACCGCCGTTTCCTGAACCTGCGCAAGTTCTACTACGACAATCACATAGATGTCATGCAGTTCCTCAGTGCCTGGGGCCGGCACCCGGTCAGTCTGGAACTGGCCTGCGCCAGCTTCGGCCTGCCCTCGCCCAAAGAGGGGGAAGTAACGGGCGAAAGTGTGGCCGCTGCCCACCAAGCCGGCGAATTGGAAAAGGTGGCGGAATACGTCCTGCGGGACGTGGAAGCCACCTACCAGCTGTTCCTGAAGATCAAGCCCTACCTGCCGCGCTAAAACGCCGCCAAATGGGTATAAAGTTAATTTAGGCGGCTAAATTAACTTTATCCGCAAGTAAAGCAAGTTTGCTTTCTTTACTTTGCCGCTATGGGTGGAGTTCATCGAGAAAGTGCCCTTCGACCGCGAAAAATAATCTCCGCTTGGGCCTGTTTTCCAGCCTAAATAACACTTTTGAGGACGTTAATAGAAGTTGGGGCGCTATTTTCCCTTTATTCGCCCGTAAAGAAAGTTCGCTTTATTTTCCTTTATTCTTTACTGGCCAATGCCAGAGGCACCGAAATCTAGTCATTCCCCAGCCGGTGGCTCAAAAACCACTCGTAGAGCTCATCATTGGCGTAGGTGGCCGTCCAGGAATCATGGGTAGCATCGGGGTAGATGGTCAACCGGGCCTGGCCGCCGGCTTCGTTGATGGCTGTGACCATTCGCTCCGACTCGGTCACCGGTACCACCGTATCCAGCGCCCCGTGGAAGACCCACACCGGCAAATCCTTCAGGCGGCCGGCAAGCAGCGGTTCGCCCCAACCGCAAATGGGCGCCAGAGCGGCAAAGCGCCGTGGGTATTCGATGGCCAGCTGCCAAGCCCCGGCGCCACCCATGGATAGGCCGGTGAGGTAGACCCGGTCCGCATCAACGGCGTAGTTCGCCATAACCTGCGACAGCAGAGTATCAAGCGCCTCCAGGTGGTTGGTCCAGCGGGTCTCGCCTGGGCAGAGGGGCGATACCATTATAAACGGGAAGCCCGGACGGGGTGCTGAGATCTTGTTATACCCATGAATTTTAACCCGCTCCAGATCTGCTCCCCGTTCACCACTGCCATGGAGAAACAGCAGCAGCGGCCACAGGCGATCCGGGTCGCTGCCGTAGTCATCCGGTAGGAACAGGTGGTATTTCAGTGCCAGGGTTTTGGTGATCTGGGCCTGGAACAGCAGGGCGTGTTCGCCTGGTAATGATGGTAATTGCGCCATTTTAGTTTCGCAGCCAGTGAGCACTGCAGCTATGAATACCAGTACTAACAACCATACTCTTACCATGACTTTCTCCGATCCGATTAAGCGCTCAATTAAATGATGAACCGGCTTTCAATACCCCCGCTCCCAATCCACCAAGTGCTGCAACTGCTGCCCGGCCCGGTAGCGCTCCAGGTTGGCGCCGAACAGGTTGACGATATCGGTGGCCATGCTCTGGGCGGCCACATGGGGGGTCACGGTCACGCCGGGCTGCTCCCACAGGGGACTATCATCGGGCAGTGGCTCCTGCTCAAATACGTCCAGCACGGCCCCAGCGATCCAGCCCCGGTTCAGGGCTGTAATAAGGTCAATCTCGGCGATTATGTCCCCCCGGCCGATGTTGATAAATACCGCCCCAGGCCGGCAAGCCCGCAGCCGGTCGCCTGACAGCAAGCCTACCGTGGCCGGTGTGCTGGGCAGCACATTCACAATATAGTCCGGGCCCGACAGGAATTCGTCCAGCTGCGCCGTCGTAAAGGATCTATCGATACCTGCCACCGCATTCCCGCCCCGGCTCAGGCCCCAGACCTGCATTCCAAATTTCTTGGCTACCCCGGCCATGTAGCCGCCGATGCTCCCCAGGCCCATAATGCCCAGTGTCAGATCTCCCAGCCTACGGTAGCGTTCTTCCCGCCACTCCCGGCGCTGTTGCTGGGCCGCCAGGTTCAGCAGGTAGCGCTCCCGGCTCAGGATGTGCAGCAGGACATACTCGGCCATGGCCGCGTCGAACAGCCCGGCAATCCGGGTTAAACGGTAATCCCGCCGCCGGCTGAGCCGGAAAACCGGCTCGACCCCGGCAGAGGTGGACTGGTACCATCGCAGTTTCTCCGCCCGGTCCAGGTGGGGAGCCACTAAACCAGCGTCACCAAGGATGATTGCGGCCCCCGGGATCAGTTCGGCAGTGCGCTCATCATTCTTGCTACGGATGAGCTCCACGCCGGGTAGCGCCCTTCCACGCAGCTCATCCTCCAAGCCGGGCAGCCGCGTAACCAACAGCAGTGAGAGAGTTTCAGGCGGCAAGGCGGATGGCATATGGTGCTAGAAGTCGTCGGGTAGTTCGGAATCGAACATCAGCAGCGCCGGCCCCTGGACCCATACATCGCGCCAATGGGGATCGAAATCCACCAGCAGCTCCCCCCCGGGATTGATCACCCGGATAGGGCTATCCATGGCACCATCGGCGGCGGCGTGGTAGGCGGCCGCAGTACTGCCGCTGGCGCAGGAGAGCACCGCCGCCTCTACC
>JACZSB010000264.1 GCA_022574435.1 Fidelibacterota bacterium | reverse complement strand
GCCGGCTGTCCGGCGTACAGTGTGCAGGTAGTCAATATCACCGACCGGGCGGTAGTGAAGCATCTGCTGAAACTGGACCGGTACCTGAACCTGCTGATCCCCCGGGGCGGAGAGGGGCTGATCCGCTATGTGGCCGAGAACGCCCGGGTGCCGGTATTGAAACACTATAAAGGCGTGTGCCACGTCTACATCGACAAGGATGCCAATATAGTCCAGGGGTTGGAGATCGCCCTGAACAGTAAGGTCCAGCGCCCGGGGGTGTGCAATGCCGCCGAGACCCTGCTGGTCCATGAGGCAGTGGCTGAGCGCTTCCTGCCGGAGTTCATCGACCGGTCTAAGGAGGCGGGTCTGGAGCTGCGCGGTTGCTCACGGACACGCCAATTGGCCCCGGACTATGTGAAAGCGGCCACCGAGGATGATTGGGATGCGGAATACCTGGCGCTGATCCTGGCGGTGAAGGTGGTGGAGTCTTACGAGGCAGCGGTGGAGCACATCCGGCGGCACGGCTCGGACCACACCGAGGCCATCGTCACCGAGAATTACACCACTGGCCTGCGGTTTATCAATGAGGTGCAGAGCTCGCTGGTGCTGATCAATGCCAGCACGCGGTTCAACGACGGCGGAGAGCTGGGGATGGGGGCGGAGATCGGCATCAGCACCACCAAGCTGCACGCCTTCGGTCCCATGGGGCTGGAGCATTTGACCATCGAGAAACATATCGCCTTTGGCAACGGGCAAATTAGGGAGTAGAGCGATGAAAGTAAAAAAAGTGGTATTGGCTTATTCGGGTGGACTGGACACTTCCATCATCCTGCCCTGGCTGCGGGAGAACTACGGCTGTGAGGTGATCGCCTATATAGCCAACCTGGGTCAAAGTGACGATTTAGCGGCGGTCAAGCGCAAGGCTCTGGACACCGGCGCCAGCGAGGTGGTGGTGGAGGACCTGCGGGAGATATTCCTCACCGATTTCGTTTACCCCACCATGCGGGCGGGAGCGATCTACGAGCGCAAATACCTGCTGGGCACCAGCATGGCCCGGCCGTTGATCGCCCAGCAGCAGGTGAAGGTGGCCCAGGAGTTCGGCGCCGACGCGGTGGCCCACGGCTGTACCGGTAAGGGCAACGATCAGGTGCGCTTCGAGCTGGGCTACATGGCGCTCAACCCCCAGCTTAAAATCATTGCCCCCTGGCGGGAGTGGGATATCAAGTCGCGGGAAGAGGCTATCGATTACGCCCGGGAGCACCATATCCCGGTGGAATCGACCAAGGAGAAGATTTTCAGCCACGACGAGAACCTGTGGCACATCAGCACCGAGGGTGGTCCGTTGGAGGACCCCTGGTATGAGCCCGACGATAGTCTGCTCAAATGGGTGACGCCCCTGGCCGAGACACCCGACCAGCCGGAGTACCTGGAACTGGGGTTCAAGCGGGGGCTGCCCCGTTCCATCGATGGCAAAGCGCTGGAACCTGTGGCGCTGGTGGAGGTGCTCAACGCCATGGGGGCCCGGCACGGCATCGGGGTGGTGGACATGGTGGAAAACCGTACTGTGGGAATGAAGTCGAGGGGCATTTACGAAACGCCGGGGGGCACCATCATCTACACCGCCCACCGGGAGCTGGAGGCGCTCACACTGGATAAGGCCTCCATGCACTACAAGGATGTGCTGGCCGAGCAATACGCCCAGCTGGTGTATAACGGCGAGTGGTTCACCCCGCTCAGGGAAAGCCTGGATGCCTTTGTGGATAATTTCCAGAGTTGTGTAACCGGCACGGTGCGGGTTAAACTGTTCAAGGGGCACTGCCTGGTGGCCGGCCGCCGGTCGCCCTATTCGCTCTACCGGGAGGACCTGGCGACCTTTGGCGAGGATGAGACCTACGACCAGAGCGATGCCACCGGCTTCATCAAGCTGGCCGGGTTGCCTATGCGGGTGGAGGCGCTGCTGGCCGAGTTCGGCGTGCAGAAGGGTAAGTACCGGGCCCCGGACTACTTCAAGACCTTAAAGAGAGATTGAGCCATGAAAGGTAAAGTCTGGCAGCAGCGCTTATCAAGGCCGCTGCATCCTGCCATCCACGCCCTGAACCGCTCGCTGGACTATGACCGCCGCCTGTGGCCCTACGACTTGCAGGTATCAAGGGTCTGGGTGCAGGCGCTGGAGCGGGCCGGGTTGCTGTCAGCCGGCGAACTGCTGGCCATCAGCGGTGGGTTGGAGAGCATAAGGGAGGAATTGGCCGCCGGTAAGTTCGCTTTCAGCGACGACGATGAGGATATCCACATGGCTATCGAGCGCCGCCTGGAGGAATTGATCGGTTCGGCGGCGAATAAGTTGCACACCGGCCGCAGCCGCAACGACCAGGTAGCCACCGACCTCCATCTGTTCTGCCGCGAAAGCGGGGAACAGGTTAGCGCGGCCCTGCGCGAGGTCATTGCGGTCCTGGTGGTGTTAGCCGAGGCGCAAGCGTCCCAGCCATTCCCCGGCCACACCCACCTGCAGCAGGCCGAGGTGCTGTCGCTGGGGCATATTCTGCTGGCCCATGCCACGGCCCTGCGGTCCGATACCGGGCTGCTCGAGCGCACAGCGTCAGACGCCATGGCTGCCTGTCCCCTGGGAGCGGGAGCGTTGGGCGGTTCGCCCGTAGCGGTGGATCGCCACTGGATCGCCACCGAACTTGGGTTTGCAGCACCCGCGCCCAACAGCATTGAGGCGGTCTCATCCAGGGACTGTGCCCTGGACCTGCTATACGCCCTCAGCCGGCTGGGGGTGCACTTGAGCCGCCTGGCCGAAGACGTGATCCTGTGGAGCAGCATTGAGTTCGGCTATGCCACCCTGGACGATGCCACCGCCACCGGCAGCAGTCTGCTGGCCCACAAGAAGAACCCCGACGTTTTCGAGCTGGCCCGGGGCAAAAGCGGACGGCTGATCGGCCACCTGACCGGGTTGCTCACCACCATCAAGGGACTACCCGGCGGCTATAACAAGGACCTGCAGGAGGACAAGGAGCCGCTGTTTGATAGCGTCGATACCGCCCTGGGGCTGCTGGCCGCCCTGAAACCGGCGCTGGAAGGTCTCACTTTCCATTCGGCACGAATTGTGGCGGCCCTTTCGCCCCAACTGAAGGCCCAGCGGCTGGTGGCTTACCTGGTGGGGAAGGGGCTGGCTTTTCGCCAGGCCTACGGGGTGGCCGGGGCACTGGTGAGCCGGGCTGAAAAGGAGGGAGTGGCTTTGGAGGCGCTGGATTTGGATGTTTTTCAAGAGGAATCGGAGCTGTTTGGGGCTGACGTTCTGGAGCTATTACATCAACCCTGGGTGGTGCCTGATGAAGGCGTTTACGGCGGGAGCTCGGTCAAATCGGTGCAGGAGCAGATAAAGGAGTTGCAGGGCTGGCTGGGATAGGGGAAAGGTTCCTGGTTTCTAGTTTCAAGTTTTTTGTATCAAGTATAGAGCCGCAGCCGACTTAGTCCGTGTTGGTAATCCGTTTTACAGCCTCTTCTAACCCCTCGGTGAGAAGGAGATTGATCGACCCTTCAATATCGTAGGAGGTAGTATGTAGGACTCGGCCTGTTTCAACGTCAATGATTTTCATGTCAATCGTATAGACGGTACCGAGCTTCCCGAATGACCCGGCCAACATCTGCTGGGCGCCGATCAGTTGGCCGATCTCCACGGCGCAATCACTAGAGGTACACCCTGTTAACTGGAAATCCTGTTCTTGAAGGATCTGCTGCATCTCTCCACGTTCAATAACCTGGTAGTGCTCAACCTGCCCCATTCGAGTCCCCAGACGGTTTGTAAGGACCCGTGCTTCCTGCGCGGAAATCCCGATGCCTTCAAAATCCAGAATGGCGATGGAAGTAACGGATCGGGGCTTAGCAGGAGCTTCAACAATCACCGGCGGTGCTGGGCGATGAGAGCCCAGGACA
The DNA here is from genome assembly GCA_022574435.1 of Fidelibacterota bacterium. Classification (GTDB taxonomy): domain Bacteria; phylum Fidelibacterota; class Marinisomatia; order SCGC-AAA003-L08; family TS1B11; genus JACZSB01. The sequence continues at coordinate 542 of JACZSB010000264.1, read as the reverse complement.
GCTGCCGGTACGGTGACGGTCGTGTTCTGGGAAGGATTATCCTGCAAAGCAAAATGGATAGACAGCGGTTCACCGGGTTCAGCCATATCCACCAGGGTCGAAACGTCCACGGCCAGCCGGCCCTTGCCATCGGTCTGAATAATCCACGAGGAGGAGCCTGCCGAGGCAACGACATCCGTGCTAGCTGCGGGCAAAGTCGTCGTGGGCAGTAGCCGGCTCTCCGGCTTCCATTCCTCGCCCAGCGGCTCCATTCCGCCGGCCTGGAGGTGCGCACGGGCATTGCCAAGACGGGCGTGGTGGGCGTCCTGCGCGGGGACAAGCCCGGCCCCACCGTGGCCTGGCGCGCCGACATCGACGCCCTCCCCGTGGTCGAGGAAACAGACTTCGACTTCAAATCCACCGTCCGCACCGATTACCTCGGCAAGAACGTCGGCGTCATGCACGCGTGCGGCCACGACATTCACACCTCCGTCCAACTCGGGGTGGCTACCGTCCTCGCTTCCATGAGAGCACAAATTCCTGGCACGATTAAATTACTCTTC
>JACZSB010000263.1 GCA_022574435.1 Fidelibacterota bacterium | reverse complement strand
CGTGCCCCTGTTCCCGGGTCGAATTGCAGCGGCGCCGGCAATTCCACCTCCGGCCCTGCCTCCATTGGCTGGGGCTCCATGGGTTTTGCCACCGACGGCGTCGGCTCCGCGAGCTTGGGCTCCGCCGTCAGCGCAGGTTTTGCCACATATATCTTGCCATCCTCGAACGCCAAACGCCCATCCGCTAATGTCACTCGCTTCACGGACCAAAAAGGATATTGAACCGGTTCAGTTTCGCCCTGTATTTGAAAATAGATAACGGAATCAGTAATCTTAATCAGTGTACCTGAGAATTCTCTCTCTATAGAATCAACCAGCAGGTCTTGAGACCACAGGGAGGTGACAATCACCAGGAATGAGACGATGATTCTAAACATGATTGGTTTCCTTGGCCTACGGAATGACATGCTCAAGCGCTGACTAAATCTCCCTTAATTGCTCAACCGTTGCCCGGCGGCTCAGTTGGTCCCATCACTTTGTAATCGGAATGCGGGCAAAACCCGGTCAGAAGTACTTGACCAGCGCGAACATGTGGGTCCCGATGACATTCGGCACGGCCAAGAAACTCAGGGTATAGCTGAACTCCGTGTCCAGCAGGCTGGCAAGGGCGCCTCGCACATTTTTCGGTTTTAGCCGGTAGCCGACCCCGGCGGTAATATTCTGCATGGTGGCCTCCCCCTCTTCGGAAAAGAACGACACCAACTGCAGCCGGGAATCGAGACGGGCATTGAACAAGGATTGGGCCAGTCCGATCTTAAGGCCGAAGTTAGATTGATCATATCCTGTGCCCGGCATACCCTGGAAAGCCAGCCGCAGGCCAAACCTGGTGACGGTTCGATAGCCTAATACAAACCTCATTTCGTATCCATCGTCGCCGGAGAGTTTAAGGTCGAGTATATTCAGCTCTATTTTGGATTGCCCAATCTTAAAGACTGCACCCAGGCTGGCGGTCAGGGCTTCGACTGTGTCGGTGACAAGGAGCCCCTCTACGGCATCAGATTTACGGTTTATGGCCAATCCCAGAGCCAGGGCCCAGCTCTCCACCGAGGCGGGATCACCTAATGCAAAGCCAAATGAGAAGCTCAACAGTTTTTTCGCATGGGAATTCTCTGTTTCATTCCTACCCTCCTGGAAAGCACTGGAAAGGCTGAAATTGGGTCCGGTGAATGAAATATGATGGCCCAGGCCGCGGTCGGATGCCGACAGGTTGAACGCTACGCTGTTATCCATCACAAAGGCCAGGTCTGCCGGATTCTCATAGGGGCTGAACGAGCCCAGCGCGCTGAATGACGACCCCAGCGTCATCGGTGCTTTCCGGCCGAATATGGTATAGTCGTCTGTGGTACCCTTGTAGTCCTGGCCAAACACTTTCTGCAAACCCCCTAGTGGGCTGATCAGGATGGCGAGACCCACCAGGCCAGCATTGAGGAGGACCGGTCTTCCGGCCCATTTGCCCAACTGTTTAAAAAGCGAGGAGAATATCTCTGGAAGGTGCATCATCAGGTCCCTCCCAGGATGTAGCCGAGTCCGATTCCCATGCGTCTCGAGGGCTTATTAGGGCCATACGGGCCATCGAATCGAACGAAAGTTTCCAGCGTGAGGTTATTGGTCCACTGGTAGACGGAGGTAACCGCCCAGAAGGACTCCTCCTTCTCCTGAAGGTTTTTTAGTGAGCCACCCCAGCTCCCCTCAAATATTAGGCGGAAGGGGAGAGAATGGGTATAATCAGGGCCTTTGCTACCAAAATGTACCGTGGCGCCCCCGAAGAAATGGTAGGTGATCAGCTTGGTTGCCATACCGGTATGCAAAGTAACCTTTAAAAACCGTACGCTCAGGTATTTGTCATAGACATAAAATACACCATACGGTGCGGTTATCCCGAATGCCATCGCCGAGTTGTTTGTGGAGGGGTCCATGGCGACGATCTGATACTTGAATGAAGGGACCAGGGGGAAGCCGATATTTTGCACGTTGACCCCCGCCAGGGTATCCAGGATGGCGCTCGCGTATAGGTAAGTATTGGTGCCCGCGATCTCCACCCTGCCTCCCAGGAATGTCCGGGGTCTGACCCCCCAATGAACCGAATAAGGGACCAGATTAACATCGTCTCCTACGCCGGGCTCGCTGGAATAGCTTAATGCCACGGCCCCCGGGGGAAGTATGTCCGCGGTGGGAATAAACGTTAGACCGGTGGTCCCGAAGAAAGACTGCCTGACTTGCGCGAACAGACTGCCGCCGCTGAAGGCGATTAGCAGGCAGGCAGCGTTTATAATGCAGAGCATTTTAGGAACCAGCGGTGCGAGTTTGAACTGCATACTACCCTCCTCCGGCGATAAGGAATAATAAGACGCTCATCATGCTGGCCCAAAAAGCGCTCAATAGGTAGGAACTCGATTTGTCAAACCGGTGGGAAATCCGGGTCTCAGTATCCGGCAGCACCTCCAATTCGCGTTGTGTCGAGGCGTACGGGATACGCAGCTTTATGGAATATGTCCCCCGTTTCAGGTCACTAATGACCAATGGTGTGCGGCCGGCAAAGGCATCATCAAGGAATACCTGGGCGTTCTCGGGCACCGTTTCCACCAGGATTCGCCCTGGTTTCTCTTCCAGCACTATGGCTATTTCCTCCAATCTTCCCTGCAATACCAACGCTTTGGATGTGCCCGCGAAATAATCCTTTCTCTCCGCCCCTACCAGGTAGGCGCCAACGTTAGTCTCATAATTAAAAATAGGCGTAACGCCGATCCGTTCGCGGACGGCACTGTCCAGGTCGGTTAGGAAAACCACGGCGCCATCGGGTATTGAGGCCACACTGAGCAGCCCCATTTGACGAACCAGCGTGCCGTCGATTTCCCTTCTTTCATTGGGTGCCAGCAAAAAGGAGGTGACCCATTCTTCGTAATTCATTTTAGTGAGTCGCAGGACCACTTCTCCCGGCGTAAGATTGCTCAATGTGACTGGTGTGGTGCCTCTCTGCCTTCCCATGAAGTAGACCGATGCCCCGGACGGGTCAGACCGGACGACCAACATGGCCGGGAGCACTTCGAGAGTAACCATTACATCTGTCGGCCGGAAGCTGCGCACTACTACTTTCTGCGACCACTCCTGGTAGGTCTCCTTGACAATACGCAAATCATGTTCTCCCTCAGCCACTTCCCTCAATGTCAGTGGCGTCTTGCCCACCAAGTTGTTGTCCATATAAACCTCGGCTTCGGGCGGCTCGGAACTGACTGTCATGGAGCCCGGCTTCATAATCAGCGGAATGTTGAACGATTGAGACATTTTTGGCAGAACGACGATTTCCCCCTGCCAGTCAACGTATCCGCCGGCGATCAGTTTTACATTGTACCGGCCCTCGATAAAGTTGTCCACCCGCACCGGTTCTCCCCGCGTGGTGGTCCCTACATAATCGCCGTCGATGTAGACTTCCGCCCCAGCAGGATCGGAGGTTATCTCCAGGCTCCCCATCCACGGCCGCAGATACTCAAGCAGCATCCGTTGTACTAGATCGGCAAGCGGTTTCCGTACCGTCGCTATATTATTCGTCTGGACGAAATCGGCTACCGCCACTCGGGCAGTGCGTATGTCCACCATCCTGGCGTCGATGTGGATAGTTTCTCCTAAATATGCGATCTCGCCCAGGAGGACAACCTCGACGTCGAGCACTTTCATCAATTTTTCAGACGCACTTTCCGTGAGACCCATTTCGGCGAGGTCCTGTTCGTCAATGACAGCCCGGATCTGGCTGCGTTCCAGGGTCACAAAATTGGAATTGTTGCGCAGCTCGGTCACGGCCATTGCGGTGATGGCTTCACTCAAGCCAATTTCCTTTACCCTGGCACTGGAGGTTTGAAAGGGCAGGACGGCAATCCGGGGCTTTTTGCGGAACGCTGGCTCGGCCTCGGTGGGTGTGGCCTGCCCCTTGAGCAGCTGAGCGAAACCCACTCCGGGAGCCAGCACTAACATGACCTGAAGTAGCAGAAATGGGAGGTAATTCATCGCTAGTTCTCCTCCTGCTTATGAAATAACTCAGAAGTGTCTCTTAGCACCATGATCCAAATGGTCCACTTTGCCCAGGACCACTACAGGCTGTCAGGAGCAGCAGCTGCGCTACGATGCTCTTTTCATTGAGACAATGAACACCTAGAAAAGCCGATGTTTGGAGATCATATTTGACCTCTCCCCTGAGCTGAGAAAATGAATTAGAAGTGCCCCGGCACTTGTCATCAAGTCGAGGGGCTTGCGGCTGTGGTGGCTTCCGGTCCCGGCAGCACTACAGAGCAGTCGGTCGGCGAAATGGCCAGTGCCTTAACGGCACTGTATCTTTATATGCTCTTTTATAACGCTCGAGAGTCTTCTTATAGAAGACTTTCAATCTGAATATACGAAACATTTCGGGGAATAACAAGTATGCTAAGGGCAGTTCTACAACAGTATGTGCCAGCATATATCCCTCATCGGCCTCCCC
>JACZSB010000262.1 GCA_022574435.1 Fidelibacterota bacterium | reverse complement strand
GTTGCCAAAGGGCTCAGCTAAGGGTGCTACTGCCGAAATAAGTGGCGAAAGCGGTATTTGAGGTGCAAATATGAGCCTGATCAAAGTCATGCACACTGTAGGATGAGCCGCATCAATGCGTTCTCTCGCCGAAAAGGATCTTATCAACTCTGATTGTGGCCGGAAATGCCCCCTGCGCCAAAGTAACGATTTTATGGTACCCACTGAATCTCAATATTTTCACATTAGACGCGGGAAGAAGTAATAAGACCTGGGTGCCTCCCCTAACGATTCTCTCCCTTTCATAAATGCCTCGTAATGTTCGAGAGTCCTATCCGCTTATTTATCCAAAGCATCCAGGCTAATCCCAATTGTTCTCGCTAGCTCTTGGATAATTTGAATCCATTATTCGCTCAACTCGCCATCGGTATAGCCGATTGTTTTCATCTCGAGTATAATATATATATGTGATTTGGAAGACGCCAGTAGCACTTTTTTCGTAACTCACTGCCTCACCTGGTACCTCCGCCCAAGCTTCACGTTGCATTGATTCGAGGCGCCTTTATTCTTTGGGAGACGCCTTTGGATCAGCTAAGATGAGAAAGGTTTTTTTTAGTATTCAGGCAAGTCATGAAGAGTCTGGCAGTCCTGATAATGGTGCTGACAGGTGATCGCTATTTACAATCTGCTATCATATCTTCACAGTGCTGCTTCGGCACATATCCATGCGGGTCAATTTATTATATTGCTAATTGAATATGGGATGGCTATATTGGTATGTGTGCATGCGGGTCATAAAGTTATGTGGTTTACCATTCATTAGCCGTCGATGGTAGCCATGTCCCTGTACGTTGCCCCGTGAGAGAATTCACCGACGATTTTGGGTACTTGCACTCCGAGGAGGGGAATATATGATCCGACTTCAGGTAAATAAATAATGAATATACTCATCATCTATGATTTAGCCATGAACCGGGCTATACTTGAGCGAACCCTTAGAATGGAAGGTCACCTCACCGTTGGTACGAGTCGTGTGGAAGATCTGAGGCCTTTGCTGGGCGGTAAAAACAAGTTTGACCTCGTTATTATTGATGTTCTCAGACCGGAGATAGATGGTATCAATATTTACAAAAGTTACCTGAAATTAGTGGGATCTTCTAAACAAAAATTAAAAAAACTACCCTTCATCCTGGTAAATCCAGCACAGACTGAGGAGACCGCCATACAGAATGTTGGCAGACTAAAATATGCCAAGGAACTCGGATTCTTTGATATTATCAGCAAACCGCTGGATCACAACCGTCTCAAATCTTCCCTGGCCCGCATTGAAGGGAAAGTGGATCACCATGATCAAGTTGAGCACCTGGGTGAATTTCCTAAAACTTTGAAGGATCTTGCAAACAACCTTATAAATGAACACGATTCCGCTGGCGCCGCATTGATGATTGACCTCCTTGAAACCACGATTCCTATGTTGCGGACCGCTGTGAAGTAGACCGCCAGCTGACCTTCCCTGAAATTGAGCCCAGGTGAATGATGGCAGGTGGGCTCAAATAGACTCGCAATACAACCAGGCGTCCCAGCAAATAACATCATTTTGCATGAATACCAGCAGCCCTGTTGGCCCGGAGTACAATATATCTTTAGGAGCCCAACTCTAGGCAAGGATAATTACAGCGAAGTGGTAGGAAGCGCTTATAATCTACGGACGCGAAGTTCTCTTCTCATTTGGTCCAAGACCATTCGGTAGATTTCCTGCACACTCTCCCCTTTGGCATTGGCTCCGCCGAATATAGTTTATATGGGCTTGGGGATGTCAATGTCGCGCCGGTTTTCCATCGTATCAGTAGAATCGGCAAGCGGTTCACGCTGTAACTCAACATACGCACCGACGAAGCGGAGGAACTCAGCTGCCCAGATCAGACGTAGACCATGTAGCTCACCTGCGACCCTTCGTCGGAGTTTATCCTGAGGGAAGCGCAGGGCTCATGGCACGCTTCGCCCAGGGCCTCACCCCCCGACTTCCAGAAATCCCAGCCCATGTCGCCGGGCAGCCAGGCGATACGGTAATTGCCCATGTGCTCAAGTTCCCAAATATTGGCGCCACTGACCGCGTACTAAAGTTCCGGCAGGGTGTGCTCCCGTCCCAGGTTCTGCTCCTGTAGCCATTGCAATAGGGGCTGGAAATAGGCCAGCATGGCCCTGGCCGACATATCCTCACCGGTTTTCTCCTTAAGCAGGGTGCGCCAGTCCGCCGCGGCCCCCGTTTCCAGGATCGACCAGAGGAAATCACCCACCTCGCGGCTGCCGAAATAGTTGGTGGCATGAGGGTCCTGGCCCAGGATTTCCGTGGCTATGTGGTCATGGAGCTGGAACAGGAGAATGTTTGAGATGGCATAGTCATAATATTGGGCCGCGTCATTATTGATGTGAGTCTTTGAGGCGGCGTCGCAATATTCTTCACCTCGCTGGGCCGGAGGTGCGATCCCCTGGAAGCGGGCTTTCAAGTCCCACCAGCGCCGGTTATACTGCTCCCCCGGAAGCGGCTGCGCGTATAGATCATGCTCGAAGTAGGTCATCACGCCGCATGACCAGGGGATGAACACAACGTAGTTGAGCGCTTCTTTCAACAGGGTCTGAATCCGGTCCACCGGGGCGCCGGCTTCGATCAGCCCGATGCTCTCCACGAACGGCTGCTGCATGGCCGCCAGTCCCATCAGGCTGCCGATGGCCTCGTGATAACCCCGGTTGGCGCCATCGCGCAGCAGGGGCGGGACGTCCGGATTGGTGTAGGCCATAAAGTAGTAAATGTGCCCCAGTTCGTGATGGGTGGTCTCATACCAGGAGGCGTTGGGCTCCACGCTCATGAGCGACCGGATGTCGTTCTCCAAGTCCATGTGCCAGGCGGAGGCGTGGTTGTTTTTCTTATAGGTGGCGCCTGCCGGCAAGGGATAGAGTGAGGAGAGCTCATAAAAGCTCTCAGGCAGCGCGGAATAACCCAGGCTGATATAGAATCGCTCGGCCTGGCGCACCAGCCATTCCGGGTCCCTGCCAGCCAGGGCGGCGTCCAGATCCAGCCCCTCCACCTTAACCAGCTGCGTCCAGTCCTGGCCCCAGCGGTTAGGCAGCCAGTGAGCCGGCAGCAGGTCCGGCACCGGCTCACCGTACTTCTGGGCCAGGTGAAAGCGGAAATAAGTGTGCAACTCCCGGTAGAGGGGCCGCAGCTCGCGGTTGAACTTGTCCATCAGCTCGATCATTTCGGCGGTAGTCAGGCCGTAGTCGCTGACCTGGTACTGAAAGTAATCGCTATAGCCCAGGCTTTGCACGGTGGCGTTGCGCAACCGCACCAGGTTGCCGAGGCCCGCTTTCAGCCCCCGGCCCACTTCCTTGGAGGCTTCCCAGGCCGCCCGCCGCTCGTTGATGTCGTCCGACTCCCACAGCAACTGGTCGAGATGGTTGGTGCTCACCGTCTGGCCGTCCAGTTGAAAATCGAAGCCGTAAAGCGCCTCCACCTGGGCCGTCTCAGCGGCAATGCGCTCCTTGACCAGGTCCGCCACAGTGGCCGGATTATTGGCGGCGGCATACAGGATCGCTTCCAGCTGCTTGACCTGCAGCGGCTCCAAGGCCCCTTTGCTCTGCAGGTATTTTTGGGCCTGGGCGATATTGTTCACGCTGCCGGTGAAGGCCGCCAAAGACTCGTTGGCCCGGTTGGTGCGGGCGGCGTTGGTGGTATCCCCCTCGATAATGCGGGTATTGGATTGCCACTCGGCCTCTGCCGAGACGTATTGCAGTTCCAAGTACTGGGCGGTATACTGGTCAATGAAGGCCTGGGCCTCCCGGACCAGCGCCGGGTCCCGGCGGCTACAGGCCACGACCAGCAGAATGGCTGCCACCGAAACAAGGACGTATTTCATGTATGCTCCTGATGTGGATTATTCAATATGTGATGTTTTGTTCGGCCATTGAATTTAGTTGCTTGTGGTACAATACTCAATCCACCCAGTTGGCTGTTTTCCGGCTTGAATGCAACTGAATATTATTTGCGGCATCTGCACAAGCTATTAAACTATCCCGTGGGTAAGCAGGAGAAGTTGCTTGAGCGGTTTCTGCCCAAACCGGCGGATTTCAAGTATGATGAGCTCCGCAGGCTGCTAAGAAGATTTGGCTACGAGGAACTGAAAACAGGAAGGACATCGGGGTCAAGGATTGCCTTTGCCAACCGGCAAAACGAGGATTATTCCACTCGACGAGACTGCACAAAGCATTACGGAGCGTAGGGAGAGAAAGCATACCGAGTATATCTCCAACAGTAATTAGGGCCGAAAAGTCGATCAATGCAGCCTCCTACAGACACTCCAGACGGCCCATTTTAAATTAGACCTCAAGGTAGAGATGCCCATAAACTGGTGCATGCGCTCGATGGTAAGCTAGTTATGAATGAGATTGACATCTACACTGTCAAAGAATTGCTTGGAATGCAGAGTTTGAATC
>JACZSB010000261.1 GCA_022574435.1 Fidelibacterota bacterium | reverse complement strand
CTTATAATGTCGCAAGAGATCAGAATTGCTTAAGCCAGTGTTGAGTGTTTGTCTCTTATTCATATTTCCCGCCGCCACTCGTAAGGTTCGTTCTGGTATCCAGTTTCATCCAGTTGTTGGTACCATTTAATAAAATGGTTGATAAACTATATTGGAAATCGGCTCTTGTGTCCGCGCTTTGCGCAGATATTAAAACCATTATTATTCAAGTACTTACTCGGAATTTCAGGGCCATAGCCTCCCCAATATGTAAAGTCTTCACTTAGTAATACCCTATTTGTCTGGGTATCATTACTAATATTCCCCTGGTTGGGCAATCCACCTTCATGACTATGATGCGAATCCTCCTGATGCCAGTGGCCAGCGTTATCCATATAATATATATTGTCACCGAACGCGTACTTAAGGCCACTCCTGAGGTTAGGACGCTTTAACCGATAGATTAGGCTATCCCAGTACTCATTATATGAGAGTGTCTTCATAACCCGCATCACAAAGACGAGGAAACTCTGCCTTTGGAGGGCTCCGCTCCCCGTCCCGATGACCCAATCTCCGATATTTGCTACTCTTCGAATTATAGGCTTGCAAGTCGCTAGAGTACACACTCCAAAAAATGGGTTTGGCGCAAATCCAAAGTCCCTAGCTACAACATAAGAAAAAAGTCTCAATATTGTTCAGCACTTAAAGCGTGAAATTTGCCTGGGTGTGCTTATTGTGCCGTCAGGGTTTTCCCAATCATCAATCTTCCCATTAATTGCATCTATGATTCTTTCTCCTACCCAACCGACCACAGTAGGCGCATATTTGTGCAGCGCTGTAGGCACTTCACATCCACTCTCTCCCCAAGCCCATACTCCGACAATACGTTTATCATGCTTATGTGCGTATTCAATCTCCCAGTCAACATACTCGCTATTTTTTGTCTCTGGAGAAATGTACACCACGAGCGCTCCGGACTTATTGATTCTAGGCGCAAGAATCTGATTTTTAATGTAATCCTCTGAATGGGCATTATTGGGGTTATCTGCTTTGATCGAATAATCCCGGACAAACAACCCATGGCTGGCTAGTAGCTCCTTGAGTTTATTCAGGCCGGCGTCATCTTCATGAATATGGCTTATGAAGATATTCTTATTTTCTTCTGGCATGATGTTTATCCCCCCTCCTTGTTAAAATGTTGTTTTTTTCAAGTCTCGCATCCTAATCTGAGTACTTCTCCTTCAATCTGTCGCATCTGATACTACAATAATTGTCAATTTAACTTTTGTTTGTATTAAAGCGAAGAAGTATGGTCAAATGCCCTTTCCAGGTGGTAGGCTGATGCCTCCTGATCCGGCAGAAACCGCCCGTGCTTCAACCGGCGCCGGTTACCAAAATCACTCCCGGCAAATATAAATCTCTGTCCTGAAACATTCGGAGGTGAAACGCCGTACAAACTACGGTCGGCACAGCAGGTTTCCAAAAAACGCGGCCCTAAGGTTTCTGATCCAGTAAATTCAGCGCCATGTCACGATGCCATCACTTGACCATTGCACTGTTACTGGCGGGACAGGCTGTCCTGGCGGCCCCTGACAACGTGGAACAGCTGCAATGGCCGCTATCATCCCCGGACGCCCGAGTGCGGATTGAGGCCGGCCGGGAGTTTACCCTCAGCTCCGCCAACGCCACAATTTGGTTGGAAGACCGCCGGCTGGACATCTTCCGCTTTATAATCTCCGCCGCCGATACCGGCCGGGTGATAGCCCGGCTTACGGCCCCGGTATGGGAAACTGTAGCCGGGGCTGAACCGCCCCCCGCTCTGCCCCCCTTGATCAAGCTGCATTCGCCGCAGGTTTGGGGCTCTATCCGGGTGGTATTTCTGGATGTGAACCCCTGGCGGGCAGTGGCCGGCGGACTGCAAGTGCTCCGGGGGGGCGTGCTGGAAGTGAGTATCCGCCATCGGCCGGAGGACGCGGTGCGCCACAAGCGCACGGCCAGGGGACCCAACCAGGTAGCCAATCGTTTCCTGGTGCCGGCGCCCCGGTCACGCCCCGACTTGCGCCAGAGTGCGCCTGCGTACCCCACCGCGGGCAGCTGGCTGCAAATTCCTATCATCAGGGACGGACTGTATCACCTGACCGGCGACTATCTCTCCAGCGCCGGCCTGGACCTGGCCGCCATCGATCCTCCCTCGCTCAGGCTGTTCGCCCCGGTGAACCTGGGACGGCCGTTGCCCGATCAGATAGGCGCCCCCCTCCAGGAAAACCTGGTGGAGGTACCCCGGCTGGTGCGGGACGGTAACGATGGTAGTCTGGACGCGGGGGACGACTTGGTCTTCTACGCCCAGGGGCCCCGGGGGGTGGACCTGTCAGCTGGAAATTTGGTGTATTCCCAGAATCCTTACACCGATACCGCCTTCGTCTGGCTGTATGTGCCGGACACCGGGGGCGATACCTCCGGTCTCTCCCTTGACGCCGGGTACACATTTATCGAAAATGATGATATAATCTCTCATGGTCGCGCCCTTTATCGCCACGAAGTGGATATCTTTAACGGCTTTGAATCCGGGCCGGTCTGGCACCAGACGACACTTAAGCCCGGAGCCCCTTTTACCATATTGCTGGACACCCCCGGCCTGCGTGAATCCGATACTACTAGCTTGCGGCTGCGGGTGCGCGGGGGTTCAAAAACCAGCGGTATACTCCGTCACCGGTTGCAGGTGACCTTCAACGATATGCCCACCTGGCAGTCGGGCAGCTGGTCGGCATTCGGTGATCGAATCCTTTCCCTGCCTGCAGGCCGGATTGGCCGTAGCGGACAAAACATCCTGATACTTGCCAATCTATCCGCCAATTCGCGGGATGAAATCTGGATTGACTGGGCCGAACTGGAATACGGGCTGGACCTGAAGGCGGTGGATGACCGGCTGGCCTTCCTGACCCCGGCAATGGCGGGGGCCGTCAATATCGCCCTGAGCGATTTCAGCGGTTCGCCGTTGGTGGTGGATATCACCGACCCGGCCCGGCCGGTGCTGTTACCCGCTTCGGCGGTGGCCGGCGGCTGGCAGTTCACCCCCCTCGATTTTATCGAGCCTCGCCGCTACCTTGCTTACGGGGAAAACGGCCTGCTGTCACCGGGGGTCTCCACGCTGCACACCGGCCTGAGCTTCACCGACCTGCGGACCCCCAACCATCAAGCGGATTACATTGTAATCACTGCCCGGGAGTTGCGGCCCTGGGCGACCCAGTTGGCGGCGATACATGCCGGAGAGGTCCGGGAGCAGTACCGCCTGGATACGCTGGTGGCCACGGTAGAGGAGATCTATCAGGAGTTCTCCGGAGGGGTGGCCGATCCTTATGCTATCAGGGCTTTCCTGCGCTATGCTTACGAGAACTGGCGGGACCCGATCCCCACCCTGGTGGCCCTGTTCGGTGACGGCGACTATGACTACCGTAATATATCCGGACGGAGCAATATCCTGGTGCCCACTATTCAACTGGACGGCCGGGATGAGATATTCGTCTCAGCCACAGAGGCCGACGACCTGGAAGGCGGCCGCCCTGACGTCGGCCGCATATACATCCTCTCGCTTGCACCCTGACGGCCGCCTGGAGAAGGCCGCGCCGGACCGCTCTCATCTGGCCGGAGCCATCGCCAGCCCTTGATGCGGCCGGACAGCGTCCTCTCCCCACTCTTCGTAGCAAATAGCCTGACTGCGCGGTCAGTTACCGTGACTATCAGCCGCCGGAAGGCCGAAAATGACCTTTCGTTTTAATTCCGGTATTGGGTATCTAGCGATATCGCTGTCGCCTTTGATTGCGCCTGCCTATGTAAACTCCTGGTTAAGGGTCTTGACATCGTGAGGCAAACGGGTATAGTGGCGATAACCACCAATAACGTGGTAACAAGGATGAACGCAGCTACCGCTGTGCCCATCCTTATATAGAGCGGCCCTAGCACAGCCCAAAGGGAGGGGAACCAGTGAGAAAGGCCGGAGTATCATACACTCTCATTCCGCTTGCTATCCTTGTAATAGGGATCGCTTTCTTAGCGAACCAGTCCGCCACCTACGCAGCGCTGACGTTTGACCCCGTCTACGAGGCGGAGCTCTGCGACGACCTTGCCGACGACGCGGACATCACGAACTCGTCGTGCGCGCCAACTTTCTCTAACCTGACCGCGGGGGCGGCCACGGACACCACCACCCACACCACATGGGCAACCCCTGACTCCAACTTCACCTTCCTGGCAAACACCAGCCCGCCGGACGCTTTCATCGCCCCCAGCGCTGACATCCCCCTGGGCGCCGATATGGGCGTGATCAACAACCTGATCAAGCTGGGGCTGGGAAACAGCGCCTGCAGCGTCGCGCCGATTGTGGACTTCTTCTTCTTCAACGCCACCACAGACGTCACGAACACCACAAACTCCTGGCCGGAGGGGTTCAGTGACAGGCACGGCATCCTGATGATGGAGGACAGCCTGGACGACGACGGCGA
>JACZSB010000260.1 GCA_022574435.1 Fidelibacterota bacterium | reverse complement strand
GCCAGGGCCGGGATAGTGGTGGCCAGGTCGCCCTCATACACCAACGGGACCACCCGGTAGCCCAGGGTAGACAGCGCCGCCATGATGCGCTCGCCGCTCTCCATGGACACCTGGCTCTCCGAGTTCACCCCGCCCATCAGGACGGCGATGGATGCCTGCTTGCCCGTAGGTTTCATCAGGCGGAAAATTTACCGGTCAAATCGGCCACGGTGTCAAGCAGCATCGCCGGAGGATGGCTCAGAAGGTCGCGGGTTATGCGCCCCCGGCCGGTGAGTACCAGCGCGAAGTCCACTCCGGCCCCCTGGGCAGCTCCGGCGTCGGCCAGAGAATCGCCCACCATCAGGGCCGCCGCAGGGGTGCATTGGTGGTCCGCCAGCGCCCGCTGGACCAGGCCGGGCAGCGGCTTGCGGCAGCCGCAGCCTCCCCCGGGACCATGGGGACAAAGGTATACCTTGGGCTCCACACCCCATTCCTTAAAAAATCGCTTGTGCAATCGATCCACATCGTCAATTGACCAATAACCCCGGGCTATGCCGCTCTGGTTAGTCACCAACGCCAACCGGTGGCCGGCGTCGGTCAGGCCGCGCAGGGCGGGACCGCTGAAAGGATAGGGCCGCAATACCGACAGGTCCCGGTGGTGGTTCTGTGCCTCGTAATTCAGGGTCCCATCCCGGTCGAGCAGGATCAGGCGATATTTCATTGCGGCTCACCAGGTTCTTGTTCCCAGCTCAGCCCTTTGACATCCCGGTAACGCAAATGGGACTGTAAAAATATAATCCCCCCCACCAGGGTAACGGGTATAAACCCGATGGCATGCAACAGCACCGCTGCCGCCTGGGCCGCCGCCAGTTCCAGGTGAAAGACGCTGATCAATATGAGGATCACGCTGGCGTGGTAAGTGCCCACGAACCCTGGAGCCGCCGGGATACTGATAGCCAGGCTGCCCGCCACCAGCACCAGGTAGGACTGGCTCAGGGTCAGCCCCAGGTGCAGCGCCTGCAGCCCGAAGTAGGCACTCAGCAGGTAAAGGCCCCAGATTGCCAGGGAGCTGGCCAACAGGGCCGGATAGTGCCGGGCGTGACGCAGGCTTTTAAACCCTACCTTGATGTTTTCCACCCAGGAGCGCAGGCGGCCTCGCAGAAAAGGCACCCGGCCCCACCGCGCCAGGAACACTAACAGTAGAGACACCAACAGGACTCCCACCAGTGCCCACTGCAGCGCCGTTTGGAACTGCGGCGGCAGGTGGCCCACCAGAGGCAGGAACGCCAGCACCAGGACGAAACTGGCCGCATCGATCAGGCGCTCGATTATGACGGTACCCAGTATCTGGCTGAAGGGCGCACCGATCCGCTTGTGTAGGAAGTAGGCGCGCAAAAGCTCCCCCAGCCGGAACGGTAAGGCGTTGTTGCCGAAATAGCCCACCAGGGTGGCTTCAGAGGTGATCCGCAAGCGGGTCGGGCGCACCGGCAGGAGTAATATTCCCCAGCGGTAGGCGCGTATGGGAATGCTGATGGCCAGCATAGCCAACGATAGCAGCACCAGGCCCAGGTCCGCGCCGGCCAGGGCGGCCTTGAAAGCCGGCCAGTCCAGTCCCCGAAAGGCCCACCATAGGGCCAGCAAGCTGATCAGCATACCCACGGCGATCTTCAACATTCCGCCCTTACCTCAAATCGAGCCGGACACCCGGCAAGTCCAGCAGGGTAAAAAATGTGTCCCGGGCGGCAGCCTCCCAGGCGGTTGGGGAGAGAAATGAGATCCGATGATCCCAGCCGCTGTCATGCTCCCTTATTATAATGGTATCGATCAGGCCGCTGGTGGTGTCAATCAGGGCGGTGGCGGTCCAGGGCTGGGATAGGCTCTCTATTAGAAAACCGGGCGCGCCCTCCATCGGCGCCAGCGGCGTGATCCTGGTTTTGGGCGGCAGTTCCCCGTTGAGCAGCCCGATCCACAGGTTCACCTCGGACCAGCGCAGGGAATCGATGATGGTCTGGTGGGTATTCAGGTCGTGGAGGTAGAGCAGGGCGCCGTTGGCGGCATAAACCTTGTCCCAGATTTCCAGCCGGAACACCGCCGGCTCGGCCAGATAGATAGTCCCGTTGAATTCCCGCTGAAGGTCATCTCCAGTGAGCAGGTAACGGTATTCCACTGCCAGTGGCGCCTGCTCCAGGAACCTGGTAAGCGCCTGCTGGAAGGACGGCTCCTGCCCGGGCAGGGTAGTGATTAACGCCCACCCCGCTACCAGCGGCCATAGCCGGCAGCTCATCTGTCGGCGCTCGCGGGCTTCAGCGGCCGGCAGGCGATCAAACCGGCCTGGCCTGGCATCAGTAATCTCAAGCTGGTGGTCATCTGTGGCAGTCAGCGGCGGGCACTCTAAGGTCAGCCGTCATGCCGGCCCAATAGCTCTTCGATGTAGCTCTCATCCACCAGCACCTCCCGGGCCTTGGAGCCGCTGTAGCCGGAGATCACCCCGGCGTTCTCCAACTCGTCGATCAGCCGGCCGGCGCGGCTGTAACCGATGCGGAACCGGCGCTGGAGCATAGACACCGACGCCTGGCGGTGGGAGATTACCAGGCGGGCGGCCTGTCCAAACAGCTCGTCTTCCTCACCGGCGATGGAGATGCCATCCTCCCCGCCGGTCTCCGGGTCGCTGGGCAGGAAAATCTCATCCGGTTTGGGCTGCTCCCGGATGAAATCCAGGATGCCGTTGATCTCCTCAAGCGAAATATAGGCGGCGTGCAGCCGGATCGGCTCCGAGACTCCCGGCGGCAAGTAAAGCAGGTCGCCGCGGCCCAACAGCTTCTCCGCGCCCATCTGGTCCAGGATGGTCCGCGAGTCCACCTTGGTGGCTACCTGAAAGGCGATCCGGGCCGGGAAATTGGCCTTGATCAGCCCGGTGATGACGTCCACCGATGGTCGTTGGGTGGCCAGCACCAGGTGGATCCCCACCGCCCGGGACATCTGGGCCAACCGCGTGATCGGCTCCTCCACCTCCTTGCCCGAGGTAATCATCAGGTCAGCCAACTCGTCCACGATAATCACCAGGTACGGAATCCGTTCCAGCTGGGGGTCCCGGTCAGACTTGCCCCAATATTCCTCGATATTGCGCACCCCCGTCTCAGTAAAAAGAGTGTACCGGCGTTCCATCTCCCGCAGGGCGGCTCGCAGCCCCGCTACGGCGTTCTTGGGGGTAGTCAGGACGTATTCCCCGATGCCCGGCGTGGTGATCAGGTGGAAACCCTCCAGGGCCCGGTATGAGGAGAGCTCCAGCTTCTTGGGATCGATCAGGATGAACTTTACCTCATCCGGTTTGGCCCGGTACAAAAGGGAGGTAATAATAGTATTGATGGCCACCGACTTGCCCGACCCGGTGGTCCCGGCGATCAGCAGGTGGGGCAGCTTGGCCAGATCGAAGCAGAAGGCCTCCCCGGTGATACTTTTGCCCAGCGCCACGGTCAGTGGTGAGCGAGCGTTGACGTAGCTGTCGGAGGAGATAATGCTGCGCAGGTAAACCATGGCCGGCTGCCGGTTGGGGATCTCCACCCCCACGTGCTTGGTACCTGAGATGGGGGCGATGATCCGGATCCGCTCGGCACTCATGATGCGGGCCAGGTCATCGGCCAGCACGGTAAACTTGTTCACCCGCACCCCCTCGCCCGGTTCCACCTCGAACAGGGTGATCACCGGCCCCGGCGATATGCGCACCACCTTGCCCACTACCTTGAAGGTGGTCAGGGCCCGCTCCAGCTCCTCGGCTTTGGCCAGCAGCTCCTCCCGGGACTCGCTTTCCTCCACCTGGGGGGCTTCGGTCAACAGCTCCACCGGCGGGAACTTGTACTGCCGCCAGCGGCTGCGACGCTCGGCCATGGAGTCCAGATCACCTTCTTCGATAGCTTGTAGCTCGTCCACGGCGATATCCTGATCGGTACCGGGCGCGGCCTCTGAAGGTGGCGCAGGCGTTTCAGGTCTCTCCTGCGCTGTGGCCGGGCGGCTGGCAGCTTCGGAGGCGCGTTTGGCAAGCGCGTTGCCTCGATCGGTGGCATAGGCTCTCGGCTTGATCACCGTTTTGGCCCGCCGGCGGCGATCCCGCCACTGGTCGAATTTCACCTCCAGGCGGGCGATTGTCCTGGTCAGTGCGGCCCGCATATCCCAGCGCAGGTAACCGCTGACCACCAAAAGATAGGCCACCAACAACAGCACCAGCGAGCCGAAAATGCCCAGGAAGTCATGCGCAACCTTTGCCAGCACCCCGCCGATGAGCCCCGACGAGGTAAAGTCTCCCAGTCCCGAGATCACGTACGGGGCCTCGATCAATCCCACCGCCACCGATGTGATCACCGCCAACAGCAGCCCGTACCAGGTGAGGCGCACCGCCGGCCATATAGGCCGCCCCGCCAGCAACCAGCCGCCCCACAGCAGCCCCAGCGCCGGGAACACCAACGCCACGTAACCGAGGGTGAACTTTATCAGGTAGTGGGCAGTGT
>JACZSB010000259.1 GCA_022574435.1 Fidelibacterota bacterium | reverse complement strand
CTACATAAAGCAGGGCCTGTCCATCTACTACCCCGTGGATAGCAATGATGTCGCGCTGTACGAATCCGACGGAGAACTATACTATCACCCGGTGAAGATCGCAAAGATGGCGCTCTATTTCCTGGACGGTTACGCCCAAACAGGGAATATAGAATATATCGAGCGGGCTGAGCAGTATATGAACACCCTGATTGATTTAGCCCACGAATATGACGGCGTTCTCTACTATAATTATAGCTTCGATTGGCCCTTGCATCGGATCGAGACGGACGTGATGGTGTCACCATGGTATTCCGGCATGGCTGAGGGACAGAGTCTGTCAGCATTAGTACGGCTGTACAAGGTGACCGGAAAGGAGAAGTACCTGACTGCGGCGGAAAAGACGTTTGACAGCTTCCTGAGGTTCCGCAGATCATCTGTGCCCTGGGTTGTCAGAATTGATGTACAAAATTACTATTGGATCGAGGAGTGGCCATGGACCATACCCACCCAGGCCCTGAATGGTTTTATCTTCGCCATCTTCGGATTGTATGATTATTACCAATTGACATCCGACCCGGTATGCAAGAAATTGTTACAGGCCGGTCTAACCACTATCAGAGACTATGCGGACGCATATCGCGTGGAGGGAGCAATGAGTCTGTATTGTCTCTACCACCGATTACCGGTCGAATTCTATCACCAGGTTCATATTGACCAGATGTGGCAACTATTCCTAATAACCGGGGACAGTTATTTTTATGATATGAGCAGAAAACTGGCTGAAGACTATACACCTGGAGAACTTACGCAAGTGAAGAATGGGCTGGAGAAATCTCCGTCATTTGAGGAGTTCCATTTCCCTAAGCACTGAGCCCCCCTCTTCCTCCCCGCTTCCCTCGCCCTGATCACAGCCCAGTGACCAATCAGCGGCTTAAGTAGCCTACCATAAATTCTCCCTTGCCCGAACGTACATAATTGCGTACGTTATGGCCCCTGGAGGCTTATTATGCGCACCATTTCAGTTACCAAAGCACGCTCGACCCTATTTCAGCTGGTGAACGAGGCGGCCAACTCCCACGAGCCGGTTCAGATCACTGGGAAAAAGGCCAATGTAGTCCTCATAGCCGAGGAGGACTGGCGCTCCATCCAGGAGACCATGTATCTGCTGTCGGTGCCGGGGATGCGGGAATCGATTGTGGAGGGTTTGCAGACCCCGCTAGCGGAGGCCAGTGAGGACCCGGGTTGGTGAAATGGCGGCTGGTTTACACCCGCTCCGCCCGCCAGGATGCCCGCAAAATCGTTTCTGCAGGACTCAAGTCCCAAGTAGAGGTGCTGCTGAAAATCCTGGGAAATGACCCATATTCGTCATCACCACCGTATGAAAAGCTGCGCGGTGACCTGACCGGCGCAATCTCCCGCCGCATAAACATCAAGCACCGGCTCGTGTACCAGGTACTGGAAGATGAAGGGGTCGTAAAGGTGATCCGCATGTGGAGCCATTATGAATAGTCCCATTTCCGGGAAGTGACCATGTTGCTTTATCTTGTTCAGCACGCCGCCGCAAAGCCAAAAGAAGATGACCCTGACCGCCCATCATCTGCCCAGGGCCGGGCGGACAGCGACCGGATGGCAACCTTCCTGGCCGGGAACGATGTTGCGGTGGGGAGCATCGGGCATAGCGGCAAGACTCGCGCCGCCCAGACGGCTGAAGTGCTGGCCGATCGGTTGCAGCCGGTTGCCGGTGTATCCGCCGTCGAGGGGCTCAAGCCGCTGGACGACCCCATGCCGTGGGCCAAGCGGCTGAATGGCGAGCAAGATAACCTCATGCTGGTCGGCCACCTACCGTTTGTTGCCCGGCTGGCAGCCTTGTTGGTGGCCGGTGACCCGAATGTCGAGGTGGTCCGGTTCCAGCCGGGGGGCGCACTGTGCCTGGAGCGGGACGATGCGGGCCTCTGGGCCATTGCCTGGCTGGTGGTACCGTCCCTGCTGGGCTGATCCGCCGGCTGGCGGACTGGCCACCGCCGATAACAGTTAATGCCAATCAGCGGCCGGCCCTAACTTGGCCCCATGGTCTATCGGTTCCACCGTAGCGGGCGTTCGCAGTTCGACCAGCAGCACAGCACAACTAGCGAATACATCATCCCGTTCATCGAGGCCGTCCGGCCCCTGCCACCCGGGACCCGGGTGCTGGAAGTGGGCTGCGGCGAAGGAGGTGTGCTGCGGGCCTTCCTGGACCGGGGCTGCGAAGGTGTGGGGGTGGAGCGTAGCGGCCCCAGACTGGATAGGGCTCGGGAGCTGCTGGCCGGGGCGCTGGAGCAGGAAAACGCCAGGCTGGTGAATGGCGATATCCTGGACCTGGAGCCGGAGAAGGACCTGGGCGGCCGCTTCGATCTGATAATCCTCAAGGACGTCATCGAGCATATACCGGACCAACCGCGCTTATTGGAGCGTTTGAAAGACTGCCTGAAACCCGGGGGGGCCATCTTCTTAGCCTTCCCACCCTGGCAAATGCCGTTCGGCGGCCATCAACAGGTCTGCGAGAACGCGGTCCTGAGCATCACCCCCTGGCTGCACCTGCTGCCCAATAGCCTGTACCGCCGGGCGTTAGTAATGGGCAAAGAACGGCGGGAGCGGATCGAGGAGTTGCTGGCGCTACGGAAAACTGGCCTGTCTCTGGGCAAGTTCGAGCGGTTGTTGCGGCGGGCCGGTTACCACACTATCCGCCGGAAATTGTACCTGATAAACCCTATTTACCGCTACAAGTTCGGCCTCAAGCCCCGGGAGCAGTTCAAGCTCATCGGCAGACTGCCTTACCTACGGAATTTTGTCACCACCTGTGGCTATTACCTGGCGGCGCCGGGGAATATTAGGGTAGCGAGCTGACCTCTAGCAGCGGGCTCACCCGGCCACTACCGGACTTACGATCTCCGGCTCAGGCTCAGGCGCCATTTCCGGGCCGGACAGCCGCTCCAGGCGGCCCAGGTATATCCACAGCCAAGTGACCGCCACAGCAGCCGCCACCGCAATCGAGATTAGCATGGAATACCAGACCCACTCCACCGGTTTGTGCAGCACCAGGGTGAAATACAGTGCCAGCGGCGCGCTGATCGCCACCACCCGCATGAATGTGAAGATCAACATGGGCATGCCCTGGCCCAGCCCCTGGAGCACCCGCCCGCTGATCATGGCTAACGGAATCAGTGGGTAAGCAAAGGCGATGACCCGCATGTATGACACACCGTAGTCCAGGATTTCGGGGCTGGGCCGGAAGATGCTGATCAGCCAGGGCGCAAGGGAATAGATAACTACTGCACTCCCCAGGCCGATAAGCACGGTGCGGCTGAGGGTGTAACGGATGACCTGGCGCAGCTTATCCAGCTCCCCGGCGCCGTAAAACATGGCTACTAGTGTGACGCAACCGGATGAGATGGCCATAATCGGCATGAAAAAGAGCATTTCCAGCCGGCTTGCCACCTGGTAGGCGGCCACGGCATTGTGCGAGTAAGAGGTCAGGATCTTGTTGAATACGCCACCACCGATGGCCATGATCATAAAAGCCAGTGAGGCGGGCAGGCCGATCCGCAGGATGGCCGCCAGGATTGACCATTGGTAGGTAAAGTGCCGCAATCGGAAGTGGATATAAGTGGACCGGCGGATAAATACCAGATAGATGAATACCAGGAAGGCCAGGACCTGACTGACCATGCTGGCCACGGCCGCGCCCCGCACCCCCATATCCAGGGTGAATATGAACAGCGGGTCCAGGATGATGTTCAGCACCAAGCCGGCGCCCATTATCTTCATGGGTCGCACGGTGTCCCCCTCGCCGGTAAGTATGGCGCGGAAATTGGACGAGAGCACCATGAACACCAGGCCGAAACAGAAAACCTGGAAATAACTCCAGGCCAGCTGGTTGAGATCACCGGTGGCGCCCAACAGGGCTAGCAGCCCCCGGCCATAGATCAGCCCGGCCGCCGCCAGGGCCAAGCCGATGACCAACCCCAACACCAGGGCGTGTTCGGCGGTATTGTTGGCTCGCGGTTTGTCCTTGGCCCCGATGGCCTGGGCCACCACCGCTGTCACACCCGAGGTGATACCGATAGTGATCCCGATACCGAAAAATACCAACGGCATGTTATAGGCCAGCGCCGCCACCGCCTGCGGCCCTACCCAGCCCACGAACACCATGTCAATCACCGAATACAAGGTGTGGATGGTCATCCCGCCCAGGATCGGCAGGCTCAGGCGCCATAGCGCCCGGTTAGGATCAGCCAGGAACTGGGCCAGTTGCGACTGTTTCTGCTCGTCGGCGGGGCTCATAAGGCGCAAAGTTAGGTCTACCGGCCGGGGGGGATACAGGATATACTTGCCCGTGGAGCAGTGGCAGTTGGCAGTTGCCGGGGGATCGGGTTCGCGATAGGCTAACTAATGACCCGCTTATGATCAGCTTATTCCCCACGAAAGATTATCAAAAGCCCCTCAAAAGCCCCGCCAATGGCTCGCTAAA
>JACZSB010000258.1 GCA_022574435.1 Fidelibacterota bacterium | reverse complement strand
AGCTCTGTACCTACGCGTATGCGTGGCTACTACTACCTTCTGTCAAAGCGGACGGGTAACCATCACCGCTGAAGGGGAACCCCCCTTCAGCCGGGGAGACACCATCAAGTTCTCCATAACGGTGGACATTCCCGAGCCGACTACCGGGATAAAGTTCTACCTCTCAATCGATGATCAGGTCTTCCGGCCGGTATTAACAGACGGATTGCCATTTATCACCGGTAACTTTATGCCCTCGGCTGCTACCAATGAGAATGGCACGCACCGCGATTCCCTGCACCTGGATCCTATGGACAATGGTATTCCGGGATGGCAGATGGATTTTTATCATTTCCTTATTCCCAGTACTGAGAATCCGGTATCAGGCCAGGGAATCGGCGCCTATTTTTACCTGGAGGTGGTCGACATTCCCCTAGACACACCAACCTTGAAGTTCGACAGGAGCAATCTTGACAGCCGGGAATCGGGTTACTACCGTTATTTTCCCGAGACCGGCGTCAGCTCGTATTACAAATACAGTAATCATCCCGCTGAAATTGAGGTCGAATTGGCCGGCATCGTCATCCGCCCGGCGTTGCCCGATACCCTCATTTTGCCCGGAACCGACCTGAACATATATCTCGGCCAGCACTTTTACTCGGGAGTGCCCGGTGTCGACAGCACCGATGCGGTGTGGAGCACTATCATCTATAACAAGCCAGCCGGCTCCAGCCTCACCCTGATTCCCGAGGCCGGCCCCACTACCCGATTAAATTTCACCACTGACCCCCTCGATCATGATATCCTGGACGTCTTAATCAAAGTCGATGCGACCGACGGTATTGACTTCTATGCCGATGAACAGAACTGGCGGGTTTACGTGGACTATCCCCCGGCCTTCAGTGTGGCTCTGCCATCCTTTACTTTTGATGAAGATACGCAGCTGCCCTATGTCGCCAACGCCAACGGAGGAGGCACCATCTTTAGAGATGATGATGACACCGGTACGGCCATCACTATGTGGCTGGAGCCCGATTCCCTGGTGCATCTGAGCTACGACAACGTCAACACCGTCACCTTCTTCGCCGACACCAACTGGTTCGGTTCCGTGAGCTCCCGGCTGTTCGTGCGGGACGCCCTGGGGATATCCGCCGATACCCTGCTCAGTTTCACGGTTAACGGGGTAAACGACCTGCCGGTTATCAACCTGGACGGCATCAGCGGCGATAGCGCCCTGGTGGATACGGTGATCATCCACCGCAGCACCCCGGATACCGTGGACTTGCGGCCTTTTGCCTCCGACGAGGAAGACCCAACCCCCGCCTTTTCCTGGATCAATCCCGACCCCACCAACCTGACGATTACCGATCTGGGAGGGGGCCTGTGGGAGCTGCTGGCCTATTCCCTCAGCCCTTTCATCGATATCGATGTGACCGTCACTGTCACCGACGATTCCTCCGCCCAGGCCAGCGATATCCTGGTGGTAAGCATCCGCTCCTGGCCGCCGGTGCTCGATTCCCTGGGAAACCTGATAGTGCTATCGGATCCCCCGACGCCTTTGGTGATCGACCTGAACAGCCTGGTATCCGACAACGACACTCCAGACGCAGTCATGAGCTGGACATTCGCGGCAGTGGACTATTTTACCGGCGTCACCGATGATTCGGTGAGTCTGACTTGGGACTCCCTGGCCCAGACCTTGACGATCACGCCCGACTCGGGATATGCCGCTATCGATATCCTGCGCTATACGGTAGAGGACGATGACAACAACATAACCAGTGATTCCACCCGGCTGGGCATTTTCAGCAGCCTCAAGCCGGTATTGCTGCCCTTCCCCCGTGATACCGTAATTTCCAACTCACAGACTGTGATAATCGATCTCGACGACTATATTCTGGATCCGGTGGATGCTCCCGCCGATATCATCTGGACCTCTTCCGGCGGCGCCCGGCTGCAACAAGTCTCTATTGATCCCCTTTCCCACCTGGTCACGGTGACCACCAATGCCTTCTTCTTCGGCAACGATACCATCACTTTCACCGCCCGTAACAGCGCGGATTCCACTGCCTCCGGGGACCTGCTGCTGCGGGTGGTGCCCGAGAACAACGGCCCACCGGTCTGGCAGGATTTGCCCGATGTTGAGGTGGTGTACCCCGATATTGTCGACGTATTCACCCTGACATCGGTTGTGGCCGACGATTTTACACCAGGCGACCAACTGATCTTCAAATCCTTCGTGCGTTCGGATGCCGATTCGATTATTTTGCTCATCGACGGCACAACCTGGGCAGTACAATTGGCCGCGCCCAGGCAAGACATTTATGAGAGCTGGTTCTACTTCACCGCCGAAGACGATCTGGGTGAAAGCGCTCAGTCCGATACCGTGAAAGTTATCGTAACCGATTTTTACTCGCCGGTCTGGGATAATATACCGACGATTCGCTTCAGGACCGACCAGACCTACAGGGATACGCTCAGCAAATATTTATCGGACCCCGATATCACCAACAATCCAATTACGGTTACCGTCACCAAGCGAGTACCGAGCATTACCGTCAGTTACGATAACGCTACCACTGAACTCGTGATAACATCGTCGGCAGTGGCCAGTGACAGTTACCTCTCTATCACAGCCACAAATTCCCACGGCAAGTCTACTACCTATGCAGCCCACGTAATTGTGGTATTGCACATCGATCTGATCCCCCCCGATGGTGAGATCACCTATTTCTTCAACCCGGTGGCCGACCACTGGCTGGATTTCGTGGTGGTGGCCGACAGTACGGTTGACCAGTTCCGTTCCAACTATAGCTGGAAATCACTACCGGCGCCGTTGCTCTTTTTGCAGCAGGACAGCCTACCGGGTGTCCAGAGCTGGCGAACATCGCAGGAGTTCGTGGAGGAAGGGGAATACCAATTGGTAGTAACCTTGGTGGATGCTTCAAATAATGTGCGCGAATTAAGGTTGGGACCCACTACGGTTTCGCTATCCAAGGCCGTAGGAAACAGCTTCCTCAGTCCGGACAACCTGCTGGACGTATCCTACCCGGCCCTGCCGGTCAGAGACGGCCAACTGATAGTTCTCAGCGAGATACCCTGGCCGGAGCAGGACGCAGCCGATCCGCCGGCGACAGACCATGCGTTGCTACGCGGTGACCTACCGAAAAAAATCTATTCCCTGGACACTAACTTGCCCGATCCTATCATGGTCACGGTGGTGTATCACGATCCCGCTCTGCGGGACGATTATCATGCGTTCTATGAGTATTTTGAGCAAACCCTCGAGAGGGTTGAGACCTACGCCTTAGGCTCCGGCCGCTTCCAGGCGGAAGTGCTGCTGGGGAAGGATATCGTTTTCGGCGGCTCCGGGATCAGGGCCGGCGCGGCGCCCTTGCCCTATGACCACCTGCTGCTGTACCCCAACCCCTTCAACTCCGCCTTAACCATCAGCTTCATGCTGCGGGCGGAGGAGATCGGCCTGGTGCGGATCTATAACCTGCTGGGGCAGGAAGTGTTCAGCACCGGGAAAAGGACACTGGCGGCAGGGGTGAACCGGTTCCACTGGACCGGCATTGCTGCCGGCGGGCGGACCGTGCCATCGGGAATTTACTTCATCCGGCTGGAGACCGACCGGGGCCTGCTGGTGACCAAGAAAGTGACGATGTTGAAATGAGGTACACTCACTTTATACTGATGGCATTATCGCTGCTGCTGCTGATGGATTGCCGGAAGAAAGGACCCACTAAATCGGATCGGATAAAAGCCTCCCTTAACGCCGGCTGGGATGAATTCGAGAATGGTAACATGGAGGCTGCCCTGGAGGAGTTTCTGGAAGCGTATGTGGAGGACTCCAGCCGCGCACAGTCGCAGGTGGCGGTAGCCTGGGCCCGGCTGCTGATCCCCGGCATCGACCCGGCCACGGTGATCGCGGTCATCGATTCAAACGCCACCGACGACCAGGACTGGCGCAACGACGCCTGGTGCGCCTTGGCAGTGGCCCATTTGATCCTGAACCAATACCCGCAAGCGGATTCGGTGGCCCTACTGGTACTGACGGCCGACGCGGCCTATGTTTTTGCCCATCGGCCCTCGGTGGACTGGCAGGATCTGTTGCTCATCCGGGGGCAGGCCCTGTTCTTCATGGCGCAATACACTTCCGCCTGGCAAGTTATGGGTCCCCTGTTGACCGATCCCCCTTACGCGTCCATCGACCCGGCTGATCCCAACACCTGGGTGATCTGGGATGTTGACCGCTACAAAACTTACAATATTTTTGCTGAAATAGTGGCCAAGGTGATCTCCGCCCTGGTCGAAGACCATAGGCTATGACCATGAAAACGCGAAAAAGATTGCAAATCACGGTTTTGCTGGCGCTGGGAACGGTGCTTTTCATCGCCGGCTGCGAACTGACCAATAGCCCCCCTACAATCAGGATCGAGGTGGGAGCAGAAACAATTCTAACCGGCGAAAACCGAGTATTCAGCGCCATCGTGGAAGATCCAGATGAGA
>JACZSB010000257.1 GCA_022574435.1 Fidelibacterota bacterium | reverse complement strand
GGCTGCTGCCTGAACCATCCCGGCGGGCGTCGGGCTACCGCCAATATTTGCCTGATGCAGTGGCACGGTTGGAGTTTATCCGCCATGGCAAGGAGCTGGGCTTCACCCTCACCGAGATTGCGGAGCTGCTGGCCTTACGGGTGGACCCCGACACCAGTTGCGCCGACGTCAAGGTCCGGGCGGACGCTAAGATTATGGATGTGCACGAAAAGATACGGTCACTGCTGCGGATCGAGAAAGCGCTGACCACGTTGGCCGCCCAGTGCCACGGCCAGGGACCCACGGGAGATTGCCCCATCCTGGATGCCTTGAACGGGGAAAGCTTCGACCGGTGAACCGGATTATCGAATGAACATTACTTGGTGGACTTAAGCAAGGAGCAAGATCAGATGCGTACTACTTCAATAGCAGTGATCACTGCGGCGGCGGCCAGCCTGTGTTGCACGGGCCCCATCCTGCTGGCCGGCATAGGCGCCGGTTCGCTGGCCGGTTTCGCTTGGCTGGAACCGATCCGTCCCTATCTGGGTCTGGTGGCAGTGGGGCTACTTGGTTGGGCCTTCTGGCGCAGCTACCGGCCCCGAGCGGTGGAAGCCTGCTGCTCCATCGAGGAGCGCAAGGGATTAAGCCTCCAGCGCAAGTCCCTGTGGGGGATTGCACCCCTGGTGCTGGTGCTCCTGGCCTTCCCCTACCTGCAAGCTTCGTTGGGAAATCGCGACGCTGACAGTTCGGCGGTGACCGGCCATGCGCCGGCTGATCAAAGTAATTGGGCCATCGCAGGCATGACCTGCGCCGGTTGTGCCGCGGGCCTGGAAGCATCTCTGTCGGCATCCAAGGGGATGACGGCTTGTGAGGTTCTTTTCGACGACGGATTGATGCATTGCCGGGTCGATGCCAACCGGCTGGACATAGCGGCCATCCCGGGCATGGTGGAGCGGCTGGGATTTCGGGCCCGGTTAACGCCCGATAGAGACACAATAGTTAATTGACACTTAGTCACCGAGTTAATAGAAGGAGAAATCGAATGATGCCGGCAGAGGAATCAGTAACACTGAATGAAGAAAGAATCAAAGAGTTCCTGGGGGCCTTCCCCCGCGAGTTCATGCAGTTGGGGCCCCAGGAGCAATTGCTTTCTGCCGGGATTTATCGTCTCCTGGCGAGTAAAGCCGCCCCGGTCTCCCCGGTGGAACTGGCCGACAGCCTCGAGATGACCGCCGACGATGTCCAGGAGATACTCGCCGGCTGGACAGGTTTGTATTACGACCACGCACACCACATTATCGGCTACTGGGGCCTCAGCATCAGGGAAATGGGACACCGCTTTATCGTCGACGGGAATACCCTCTATACCTGGTGCGCATGGGACGCCTTGTTCATCCCGCAGATAATTGGCAAAACCGCCCAGGTGGAATCGGTGGACCCGGAAACTAAGGAGATCATTCAGCTCACCGTATCACCTGAGAGGGTGGTGGCGGTGGAACCGCGTAATGCGGTGACTTCATTCATGATACCCAGGGCGGATGAAATGCGTTCGGATGTGATTAAAAGCTTCTGCCATTATCTACACTTCTTTACCTCCCGGGAAACCGCTAAGAAATGGGTTTCCGCGAGTGAGAAGAAAGCCGATCTCGTAATACTCAGTCTTGTGGAAGCCTATAGGATCGGCGTAGAAAAGAACCGGCTCCAGTATGGAGAAACTATGGGAGCACCGGTAGCCGACGCCGTAGCCTAAATGCGGTATGGTGAATCACCGCTTGAATGCTCAATCCATCGAAGGAGTAGGTAATGCCACACTATGATATAGCAGTAATCGGCGCCGGACAGGGTGGACTACCGGCGGCCTTCATGGCGGCCCGCTTGGGGGCCAAGGTAGCCTTGATCGAAAGGCATCAGGTGGGCGGCACATGAGTGAACGAGGGGTGTATACCCACCAAGACCTTGTTAAGGTCTGCCGAAGTGATGCACTTGGTCCGCAACCGATCGGCTGAATTCGGGGTACGGGGTATGGACCCTCAAGCGCTGAGCTTCGACCTGACCGCAGCGGTGCAACGCAAAGACGCCATTATCGCAGGCATAGTCTCGGGTATTCAGCGAAACATCCAGCGGAATGATGGTATCGACTTCATTACCGGCCAAGCCGAGTTCACCTCTCCTGTTGATTTAAAGGTAGACGGTAAAGCACTGCAGGCTGATAAAACCATCCTGGCAATTGGATCTACAATAATCACCCCGCCCATCCCAGGCTTGGATGAGGCGGGCTACATTACAAATAACGAAGCGCTTCATCTCTCCACTGTACCTGCATCGATGATCATCATCGGCGGCGGCTACGTGGGGATTGAGTTCGCCCAGATGTATTCCCGTTTCGGAACGAATGTCACCCTGCTGGGGCGGGCGCCTCGAGTGATGCCAAATGAAGAACCGGAGCTTTCAGAATACCTGGGAACATTGCTTAGCGACGAGGGTATCGAATTACACACCTCTGCGGAAGTAAAAGCCGCCGGGAAAACTAACAGTCAACGATATGTTACCGCCCAGGTGGACGGCATTGAAAAGCGTTTCGAATCCGATGTGATCCTATTGGCGGCCGGACGTGCCGCCCCGGTCGCTGATCTGGGCCTCGACGAGGCGGGGGTGGAGATGACGGGCGCTTTCCTGAGCTCCAATGACCAGCTGCAAACCACGGCTCCCAACATCTGGTCCCTGGGCGACGCTAACGGTGGCTATCTATTCACCCACCGGGCCATTTACGATGGTCCCATAGCAGCCCTCAACGCGGTCAAGGGGTTGGGCAAAACGGTGGATTACCGGGTTGTGCCCCGGGCGGCATTCACCGAACCGGCGCTGGCCAGTGTTGGCATAACTGAGCAGCAAGCCAAGGATGCCGGGTATAAAGTAAAAATCGGGATAGAGCAGTTCGCCGATTACGGCCGCGCCCAGGCCCTCGGGGAGACGGAAGGGATGGTCAAATTAGTGGTAGATGAGAATAATAACGAGATCCTCGGCGGGCACATTTTGGGACCCCACGCCGATATACTGATCCACCAGGTGGCTATAGCCATGCATGATCATGGCAAGCTTGAGAGGTTAACCAAAACTATTCACGTGCATCCAACATTAAGCGAGGTGGTTAAGGGTGCAGCCAAGGCGGCGCGTTAAGATCGATAAAAAGGTCATTGACAACAGGAAAGATTAATCAATCAGAGGACATTTTAATGAGAAATAGCACAATCATAATGGTAGAACTTTTGGCGGTGATTGTTATGGCAACCACCGGACTCCGGGCTCAGGAGCATGATATGAGTAAGATGATGCATCTACCTGAGTCTCAGGCCATGGTGGCTTCAGCCTATGATTTCACCGACACTGTGGAACTGCTGACAGCCGCCATTGAGGAGCAGAACCTGATGGTAATCAAGGAAATTGACGCCCAGAAGATGCTGAAGATGGTCAACAAGAAAGTGGGGGGGATGAAACAGCTTCTGTTCTTCCACCCGCGTTACATGAAAATGATCATGGAAGCCAATCCCATGGGTACCATTGAACCGCCGCTGAAGATAGCCGTGATGGAACGGCCCGATGGCCAGGTGATGGTAAAATACATAAAGCCAAGTGCCCTGCTTGGGAAGTATTCCGGTCTCGAAGAAATAGGTAAAGAATTAGACGAAATTGTCACCCAGATTACGGATTCGGTCCGGAAATAGCGTCGGCACAATGGCGAAACACGGTTATGACAGAACATTCCTGATCCTCGGGGCGTTCCTCACTGGAGGCGCCGTCCCGATCCAGCTGGTAACTCTGTCGTTCGGGTATGCGCAGTATCTCAAGCAGACTGCCATGGGGCCGAAGATGATTCTAGTGGCGCATCAGTTTGCTGAGTGGTATATACCGTTGGTATACCTGCCTGCCTTGGTCATACTAACCGGCATCCTCTACTTAAGCAGGACCCGATACCCTGACGTATTCCGCCGGATAATCGTAGGATTGGGTGTAGGCGCTTTGGCAACGGTGGCCCTAGACTTATTCCGTGCAATGGGTGTGATCAACGGCTGGCTGCCAGGCGATACACCCGCCATGTTCGGGAAGATGGCTACCGGGAGCCGCTCATTTGTGGTTTTTTACCCGGTCGGGTACTTCGTCCACTACCTGAATGGCGCGAGCTTCGGGCTGTTTTTCACCTTCGTCTGGGGACGGCAAAGGTCCTTTCAGCATTCCGTTGCTTGGGCAATATTCTGGCTGCTCCTGGTTGAAATCGGCATGATGACCGGTCCGCCAATGGCCCCCATGGTGGGACCGTTCGGGATCAGATTCGCCTGGCCGCAATTCTTTCTACTAACCTTAGCGGCTCATATTGCCTTTGGTACTGTGCTCGGTATTCTGGTTCACTTTTGGTTAAAGGAAGAGGACCGCGGTGGTCTATTAAAGTTCATACAAGGCCAGAGAGCCTGATAAGCGGTTTGCCATTTCAATAAAAGGAGAAATTATGTCCGAATCTTGC
>JACZSB010000256.1 GCA_022574435.1 Fidelibacterota bacterium | reverse complement strand
TGCCGGAAGCCTTCGCCCTACTATCGCCGGGCCACGAGTCTACCCTGGTCATCACCGGCGCCAACCTGGGCGACACCCTGACATTCGCCTGGGATAGGGCAGTAGATGTGGACGGCGACATAGTGCACTACGGTGCGGACCTCACCGATGGATTCGGCCTCCTTTTCACCTTCGGTGATACCACCGGCACTGAGGTGCGACTGCCCCATGCTGATTTGGTGGCGATCATGGAGGGGCTGGGGCAGTTTACCCTCACGGGCACCTGGGATATCTTCGCCACCGACGGCCATGACAGTACCTGGGCGTCCAACGGACCCTTCACCCTCACCATCGACGCCACGACTCTGGGTATACTCCGGCAGGAGCTGCTGCCAGGACGGTTTGCCCTGCGCCAGAACTACCCCAATCCCTTCAATCCCAGCACCACTGTGCGCTTCGATCTGCCGTTGGCCGCCAGTGTGCGCCTGGCGGTCTACGACCTGCTGGGCCGGGAGGTGGTGCGGCTGGTGGACGGGCATCTGGAGGCGGGGTATCACCAACAGGTTTGGAGCGGCCGGGACCGGGATGGACAGGAAGTACCCACCGGCATTTACTTCGTGCGGCTGGTCTCCGGGGAGTTCTCGGCGGTGAGGAAGATGATACTTATGAAATAAGGTGGCGCCGCTGCAAGGGCCATATCCCTGGCAGTGCCGCCCAGCCAAGACTTAACCGGCTATCATCTTCAGGAACACATGAAAAGCGAATTTCACGCATATGGCCGCCGGAAAAAGCGACTGCCGGATCGCAGCGGCTAAAACCAGTCGCACAGTACCGGTGAAGCAGTTACCGGGCAGAGGCCCAGGTACAGACAATTTAGCAATGGAATAAAAGCTGCTTTATGGCGATCTATTTAGTATTATATTCCCAATACAGAGCGATTGTGATCCCAGAGATAGATTTGGCAAGAGCATAAAGAGGAGGTCCTTATGAATTACCGCAGGGTGCTTGCCGTCTGGGTATTGCTTGGTGGCTTGGCGTGGGGTCAATCGATACCGACGGATCAGATCATCCACCCTTCGGCGAATATACTACCGGCGTACCATGTGAATGCCCAGGCCGGTTTTGTCGATCTGGTGGGGGTCAATGGGTGGCGGCCGGCCCTGCGATTCGGGCTGGGCGGGAAGGCCGAATTCGAGTGGACCCGGGTGGGCTATTACAGTGACCTGCAGGTGACCAGGCAATCCATTCCCACGGCTGGTATAAAATTGCGTCTGCCGTTCCCGGCAAAAGCTGTCGATTTGGCACTGTCATTCTACAACGCCCAGCGCTGGGGGCAACGCCGCTCCCAACAGTACGCGCTCTCTATGAACGCGGGATACTCGAGCGCAAATCTAAGCAGTGTGGACTTTGAGAGCACCTACACCCGGCTGGATCTCATGGCCAGCTGGAGGGTGACCGATCGCTTCCGGTTGTATCCATCCCTCTATTACCTGGAATCGAAATCCCGGAACCTGAGCGCAGTCTGGGATATACCCGATACGCTCGCCTGGACTAACGAGTATTACTCCGATCCTGATGTCCGCCGGAACCAGTTGGTGGGCCTCGGACTGGGGCTGGCCTATACCGTGACGCCGGACCTGACCTATCTGGCCCATTGGGTGAGCCAACCGCAGTACCACTTCGATGTGGCGGC
The DNA here is from genome assembly GCA_022574435.1 of Fidelibacterota bacterium. Classification (GTDB taxonomy): domain Bacteria; phylum Fidelibacterota; class Marinisomatia; order SCGC-AAA003-L08; family TS1B11; genus JACZSB01. Next base: position 2,836 of record JACZSB010000256.1, on the reverse strand, counting down.
GAAAGAACTGGTGCTGGAAAGAAGGAATCTCTGGGTCGGCGGCATACGTTTCCGCCTGCTGAATCCTCTCATCCTGGACGTAGGTATTTTTAACGACACACCGGGGGGCTACCTCTCGGATATCCAGGTATATTCCATGCTCAATCTGGTGGTGGATGCCCGCAAGCTCCTGCTTGTTCAACAAAATTGAGGGCACCGGGATATGGGAGCATATGGCACCACCCGGCATGTAATTGCGAACACAAGTGGGCGCCCCGTGGGACGCTCCTACCAAATGGCAGCAACCAACTCAGCGAATATTTTGTTTGACCTGGGCTCAGAGCCCGGCTTAACATTGCACGCCATGAAGAACCTGATCCGACGCCAGATCCGACGACCGAACCGCGCACACCACTATTGGCGCCTGGGAGAGGATTGCTGCTGATCGGCTGAGATCAAGTCAACCATTCGAAAAAGCCCCGGGCCCAACCGCTCGGGGCTTTTTGATTATTAAGGACCATGAGAAACTTACTGCAAAATCCGATCAAACAGATTATCGTCATCAAGGTGGGGAGCCACGTCTTTAGCCGTGAAGGCCGCATCGTGCCCAAGCGGATATATGCTCTGGCGACCCAGATCTGCGAGTTGGCTGAGCATGAAAATCAACTGCTGCTGGTGGTTAGCGGCGCCGCTCTGGCAGGCCGGGATATCGCCGGCCTGGACCGGGCCCATTATCCGCGCCAGTTGCTCCGGCCGTTGGCGGCCCTGGGCCAAGCGACATTAATTGCCAAGTGCGATCAGATTTTCCGGCGATTGAACCAGCCGGTGGGCCAGGTGCTGGTGAGCCGGGACGATTTCCACTACCGGGAGCGCTATCTAGCGGTCAAGGAGACCGTTCAGGCGCTGTTCAAGCTACACGTCCTGCCGATCATGAACGAAAACGACAGCATCGGCACCGCGGAGCAGTCGCTGGGGGATAACGATAACCTGGCCGCCCAGATGGCCGGCATGTTGGACGCCGACCTGCTGATCATCCTGGGTACCGTGGCCGGGTTCCACGATGGTAACCCCCGTGACCCGGCCAGCCGGGTGATTCCCACCGTACCGGAGATCACGCCGGAGATATGGCGACAGGCCCGGTTCAAGGGCAACCGGCATTCCCGGGGTGGCATGGTCGCCAAACTGGAGGCCATCCGGCGGGCCAACCACTGTGGAATACCGGTGGTGCTGGCCGACGGCCGGGAAGAGGATATACTCACAAAGATATTCCAGGGTCAGGAGATCGGCACCCTGTTCACGGCCAGCCCCCAGCGACTATCGCTGAAAAAGCGCTGGCTGGCGTACTCCACCAGGGTAGCCGGGCAGTTGATCGTTGACGACGGCACCTGCCATGCACTCACCCGGCGGGGGGCCAGCCTGCTCAGTTCCGGGATAATTGAGGTGCAGGGTGATTTCCGGGCCAAGGAGGTGGTGGCGGTGCAGTCGCCCACCGGGACCGAGTTTGCCAGGGGTATTGTTAATTATGACCATGAAACCGTGCGGCGAATCGCTGGCCGCAACAACCGTGAACTGCGGTCGGATCCGGCAGGGGGGGAATACCGGGAAGTGGTCCATCGGGAAAATATCGTACTGCTGCCGAAGGTGGTAAAGGAGTCGAAATGAACATGAAAGCATACGTAGAGCAGCTGGGTGAGCGGGCCGTCCAGGCGGCGGCTAGCCTGGCAACCTTATCATCTGAGATAAAGAACAACGCCCTGGAAACCCTGGCCGGATTGCTGGAGAGTCGTGGTGCTGAGGTGCTGGCGGCAAATAAGCTCGATATTGCCTCGGGCCGGGAGGCCGGGCTGGCGGCGGCCATGATCGACCGGTTGACATTAGACCAAGGACGCCTCGACGGCCTGGCCCAGGCGGTCCGCGAGGTGGCGGCCCTGCCGGACCCGGTGGGGCGTATCAGCAGCCTGACCCGGCGGCCCAACGGTTTGTTGGTGGGCCGCATGCGCATTCCCCTGGGGGTGGTGGCCTTTATCTTTGAATCCCGGCCCAACGTGACCATCGACGGCGCGGTCCTGTGCCTCAAAAGCGGCAACGCCGTGATCCTTAGAGGTGGTAAGGAGGCGCTGAACACCAACCTGGCCCTGGCGGGACTGATCGATGAGGCCCTATCCACGGCCGGCTGTCCGGCGTACAGTGTGCAGGTAGTCAATATCACCGACCGGGCGGTGGTGGAGCAGTTGCTGAAACTGGACCGCTATCTGAACCTGCTGATCCCCCGGGGCGGCGAGGGGCTGATCCGCTACGTGGCCGAGAACGCCCGGGTGCCGGTATTGAAACACTATAAAGGCGTGTGCCACGTCTACATCGACAGGGACGCCGATGTGGGCCAGGGGTTGGAGATCGCCCTGAACAGTAAGGTCCAGCGCCCGGGGGTGTGCAATGCTGCCGAGACCCTGCTGGTGCATTCAGCGGTGGCGGAGCGCTTTCTGCCGGAGTTCATCGAGCGGTCGAAGGCAGTGGGTCTGGAGCTGCGCGGTTGCTCGCGGACACGCCAATTGGCCCCGGACTATGTGAAAGCGGCGACCGAGGATGATTGGGATGCGGAATACCTGGCGCTGATCCTGGCGGTGAAAGTGGTGGAGTCTTACGAGGCAGCGGTGGAGCACATCCGGCGGCACGGCTCGGACCACACCGAGGCCATCGTCACCGAGAATTACACCACCGGTCTGCGGTTTATCAATGAGGTGCAGAGCTCGCTGGTGCTGATCAATGCCAGCACCCGGTTCAACGACGGCGGACAGCTGGGACTGGGGGCGGAGATCGGCATCAGCACAACCAAGCTGCACGCCTTCGGTCCCATGGG
>JACZSB010000255.1 GCA_022574435.1 Fidelibacterota bacterium | reverse complement strand
GTTGGGAACTGTCGCAGTATCTGCCCCAGATGAATGCCATGGTTGAAGGTTATCGGCAGGATGACCTGCTGGCCCCAGGGGGCACGGAGGCGCCGGGCTACTGGCTGGGGTCGGTGACCTATACAGCTGACGACACCTTGGGTATACTGCGGCCGGCCGAATATGGCTACGTGGGATTTTTCGATTCGCTCCAGGCCCAGATAATGACTACCGGCGGGGACGTGGTGGAGATGGTGCCCGGAACCAACGCCTCCGGCGAATATGTTATCCGCGGTACACTGGAGGATATCCATGGCCACCTGAATATGCTCAGTAACCGCCGCCCACCGGCCCACTATCACCGCATGAGCCTTTTGCGCCAGAGCAATGTTCCCACCGAGACCTACCTGTTAAGGGTGCTGTTCAGCCTGGAGGAACCGGAATCGCCACGGTTATCATCGCAGGCCGGTATCGAGGCGTAAAGTTGCGGGAGAGCCCCGATGCCCGGATTCGCCCGACACAGGCGCGGGTGCGCAAATCGATTTTTCAGCGACTGGAGCCGTGGGACGGCCTGACGGTTTGCGACCTTTACGCCGGCATCGGTGCCCTGGGGATCGAGGCGTTGTCCCGCGGCGCCGCCCGGGTCACATTCGTGGACCATGATTCCAGGGCGGTGGCGCTGGTGGCCGCCAATTTGGAGCGCTTGCAGGACAGAGGCCGGTGCGAGGTGATCAATGACGATGCTCTGGCCTTCCTGGCCGGCAATCGGCGGCGGTTCGATGTGGTGCTGGCCGATCCGCCCTACGGCAGCATTTCCTGGGAGGCGCTATCCACCCAAGCGCAACTCGCCCTGGCGCCGGGGGGCCGTTTCGTCATGGAACTGTCCACCAGGGCGGAGACGCCAGCGGAAGTCGATACCCGGCGCTATGGTACAACCAAAGTCTGCATAGCATGGAAGATATAATGAAAACAGTGATTTATCCCGGCTCGTTCGACCCCCTCACCAACGGCCACGTTGACGTCCTGGTGCGGGCGCTGGCGCTGTTCGACAAGGTGATTATAACAATCGCGGTCAATCCCGCCAAGCAGCCGTTGTTCACCGTTGACGAGCGGCTGAATATGATCCGGGAAGCCACCAGCAGCCTGGGCAATGTGGCAGTGGACCACTTCTCGGGCCTGGTGGTGGACTATGCCCGGGAGCAGGGAGCCTGCGGTATCATCCGTGGCCTGCGGGCGCTGTCCGATTTCGAAGTGGAGTATCAGATGGCGCTGATGAACCGGGACATGGAGCCGGATATCACCACCGTGTTCCTCATGCCCCACGACCGCTATACCTACCTGAACTCCTCCATGATCCGGGAGGTGGCCGGCTATGGCCGGGACGTGTCGGGCTTCGTGCCGCCTATTGTGAGCGAATATTTGAAGCGCAAGTATTCCGGTGACTGACGTTATCAGCGCCATCCGGCGCAAAGCCGCGTCCGTCTATCGGACCGTGGTGTTGGCTGAGGGCCACGACGCTCGTGTGGTGCAGGCGGCGGCCCAGGTGGCCGGGGCCGGGCTGGCCCGGGTGGTGCTGTTGGGTAAACCGTTGGCCATCGGCGGACTGGCTGACGATCACAACCTGGACTTATCCAACGTGCATATCATTGACCCCGCTAAAGGAGCGGATAGAGATCGAATGAAAGCATCGGTGGCGGGCAAGAAATTCGCCGCCGGGATGGATCCGGTCCAACTGGAAGAATATTTTAGCGATCCGGTGCACTATGGGGCCGGGCTGGTTTCTATCGGGGAAGCCGACGCCCTGGTGGCCGGGGCCGCCACCGCCACCAGCGAGGTAGTGCGCAGTGCCATCCGGATAGTGGGAGTGGCGCCCACCTCAACATTGGTGTCCAGTATATTCCTGATGATCCCGCCCGACGGCGAAACGCCCCTGACATTCGCCGATTGCGCGGTGGTCCCCGACCCGGACGTCGACCAGCTGGCCTCCATCGCCGCTGATGCCCAGCGCTTTCACCAGGCGCTTACCGGCCACGCACCCCGGGTGGCTTTCCTCTCCTTCTCCACCAAGGGGAGCGCCGTGCACAAAACTGTGGATAAGATGCGGCTGGCGACCGCCCGGTTCCGTGAGCGCTGGCCCGAGGTACCGGCCGATGGGGAGCTGCAGCTGGATGCCGCGGTAGTGCCTGCCGTCAGCGCGCGCAAGGCCCCCGATTCGCCCCTCCAGGGCCAGGCCAATGTGTTGATTTTCCCCGATCTGAACTCCGCTAATATCGGCTATAAGCTCACCGAGCGCCTGGGGGGTTTCACCGCCCTGGGTCCGCTGCTGCAGGGGCTGGTCCGGCCGGTGCACGATCTTTCACGGGGTTGCTCGGTGGATGATATCGTTCAGGTGGTGGCTATCGCGGCCCTGCAAAGTTCCCTGTAGCCCACCCGGCGTCGCCGGCGGTAACATTCCCCCGGTAAAGTAAGGATTACACGAGGATATGCCTACTTATAGTTACGTATGTGACGCCTGCGGTCATCGCTTTGACGAAATGCACAGTATAACCGCCGATGCGCTCATCACCTGCCCCCAATGCGGGCAGGATAAACTGCGCCGCCTGATCGTCGGCGGGGCCGGACTGATATTCAAGGGGTCGGGTTTCTACATCAACGATTATGCCCGCAAGAAGGGGGGCGACGGCGAATCCAAGGATAAGGAAAAGGCGAAGACGAAAGATGGTGACCAGCAAAAAGCCGCTAAGACCGGCCAGGATAAGAAGGAATCCAAAAGCGTGAAAGAAAAGCAGTAAAACCTCACCCCATTCACTTCGTGAAGTCCCCTCTCCTGAAGGAGAGGGGATTTAGGGATCAAGTTCATATATATTCTGGGACCATCATGACCAATTATGAGCATATCGCCCGGCCCGCTTTTGGGGAGCCGATCCGCAAGTCCGCCGGCGGCTTGCAGGTACCTGATCAGCCGATCATTCCCTTTATCGAGGGGGATGGCACCGGGCCGGATATCTGGCGGGCCACCGTGCGGGTACTGGACGCGGCTGTGAAAAAGGCCTACGGCGGCCGGCGCCGGATCGCCTGGATGGAAATATTCGCCGGCGACAAGGCTAACCAAATCTACGGCCCGGACAGTTGGCTGCCTGAGGAAACCCTGACGGCCGTGCGAGAGTACCTGATCGCCATCAAAGGCCCCCTGACCACACCCATCGGCGGGGGTATTCGCTCCATCAATGTGGCCCTGCGGCAAAAACTGGACTTGTATGTCTGCCTGCGCCCGGTGAAGTGGTACCAGGGGGTGCCTTCGCCGGTGAAGCACCCCGAGCGGGTGGACATGGTGATATTCCGGGAGAATACCGAGGATATTTATGCCGGCATCGAGTTCCAGGAGGGGTCCGAGGAGGTGGCCGCCTTCCTTAAGATGCTAAAAAAGAGCTTTCCCCGGCGCTATGGCAAAATTCGCTTCCCCGAGACCACCGGAATCGGCATCAAGCCGGTCTCCCGGGAGGGCACCCAGCGGCTGGTGCGGGCGGCCCTGCGCTTTGCCCTGAGCCGGGACCGCAAAAGTGTCACCCTGGTGCACAAGGGCAACATCATGAAGTACACCGAGGGGGCCTTCAAGCAGTGGGGTTACGAGCTGGCCGAGGAGGAGTTCGGCGAAAAAGTGTTCACCTGGGCCGAGTATGACCGGATCAAGGCTAAAAATGGCGAGGAGGCCGCCAATCAGGCCCAGCAAGCGGCCCTGGACAGCGGCAAGCTGCTGGTCAAGGACACTATCGCCGATGCCTTCCTGCAGCAGATCCTCACCAGGGCCAATGAGTACGATGTGATCGCCACACTAAACCTCAATGGCGACTACATTTCCGACGCGCTGGCGGCCCAGGTGGGGGGGATCGGCATCGCCCCGGGGGCCAACATCAACTACGACACCGGCGCGGCCATCTTCGAGGCCACCCACGGCACGGCCCCCAAGTACGCCGGCAAGGACCAGGTCAACCCCGGCTCGCTGATCCTGTCGGGCGAGCTCATGCTGCGCTATATGGGCTGGGGTGAGGCCGCCGACCTGATTATCAAGGGGCTGGAGAAGGCCATCGCCGCCCAGCGGGTGACCTACGACTTCCACCGCCTGATGGAGGGGGCCACCAAGCTCAAGACCAGCGAGTTCGGCGAGGAGATGATCGGGGGGATGTAGGGAGGCAGCTTAGCCCGGTTACTTGGGACTTGGTAGAAGTAGCAGTGGCAGTGGCAGGCAAACCACGTATTACCGCCTTTCCCCGCATGCTGGTGGTAGGCCCGCTGCCAATTTCGGTTATCACATAAACGCAACTCTTGATCGTCGCACCCAATATGGATACAATTGGACCAGGAATGGGGACGTTCGTATTTTCGCGCTAACCTTAATCGGAATTATCGGCAGGATTGACTGGGGCAATACCAGTAATTCGAACCTCGGAACTCGAAATTCATACTTACCAAAGAGCTGATCGCACCTAGCCGCAGTTACCTGCGGTGGCACGAGAACGAGCGCATTACCGA
>JACZSB010000254.1 GCA_022574435.1 Fidelibacterota bacterium | reverse complement strand
CCCGGACAGAGTATTTATCGACGGGCCGACGCCGGCATTGGCAAGATACTTGTGCAGGCCCGCCTTGAATTCATACAACAACACCTCGTACTCAGCGTCATTGGCCCCGTCGGGGATATCGAAACCGATCGGGTCGATGATCGTCGCGCCAAGTTCATCCAGCCTGGTAATGGTGCGCTCGAAAATCGCTTTTACCCTGGGACGCCGATCGGCGCCGTGATACTTCCGCCAGACGCCAATACGCACGCCGCCAAGGGTGGCTGAATCCAGCCCCGCTGTGTAATCTCTGTCGCCCGGATAGGCCGAGGAAGCAAAATCCGCCTCGTCTTTTTTTGCCATCGCCGTCAACAGCACGGCAGCGTCCCTGACGCTTCTCGCCATCGGACCGGCCGTATCCTGCGAGTGGGCGATCGGGATGATCCCGTCACGGCTGACCAGCCCTACCGTGGGCTTGATCCCGACGATGCCATTGATACCGGCTGGGCACATGACCGAGCCATCGGTCTCGGTACCGACTGCCAGCGGCGCCAGCCCCGCCGCTACCGCAACCGCCGAGCCACTCGATGAGCCGCAAGGGTTGCGGTCCAGCACATAAGGATTGCTGGTCTGCCCACCGATCCCGCTCCAGCCGCTGGACGAATCGGAAGACCTGAAATTGGCCCATTCGCTCAGGTTGGTTTTGCCCAGGATGACCACACCGGCATCACGCAAGGCACTGGCCACAAACTCTTCGAGGAGTAATTTGCCTACTAGGTCTCGGACTATTCCTTCAGTAGTGGCCTTCATTCTTTCTTGAATTTGCTCCGGTTGGGCGAAAGCCTCAGGCCCCAGATTCGAAAGATACTCTGCTAACCGTCTACTGGCGGGCCGAGAAATATGTGTGTCGTTGATGGAGCCTACTATACGTTTCAACTCTTGCTTGCTGAAAATACCAGCGGCATGCATTATCACTGGGAGGAAGTGAGCATTATTACGGATATACTCAGCTGATACATTCAAGAATCCATTTGTTTCAGCAAAAGTAGTCTCGATCATCTTAATAATGAATGGTTGGAGACGTAAGTAGAGAACCCCCGTAGCTGCATGTTCAATGCTAAAGCTAACCGCAGATCGTGCTAACCATGCATCCTTTCTCCTATTTACCGGCAGTGCCGAACCGGCATACTGACCAAGTCCACCCAGGAGAAGATCTGATGAATCGTCCTCTTTCCAAATTAAATCCGGGGGAGAGTAAAAGTTCTTAGTGCGCTTTGAAAGCTGCAGTAGACTCTCTACGAGTTCCCGCATTAGATAGGTAGCTTGCTGATAAAGCGTCAGCTGGCTCATTGGAAAAGGCTAGTCTGTGATTTTTCCTCAAGCTCCCTTCGTACTTCGGCAAATCTCGGTAAGTGAAGGGTCTCAAATTGAAAGCCGCCATAGCGAGGCGTAGCATTCCTAGAGAACCATTCTTTTGCTGCCTTTGGCGTCTCCTTTCTCATCCGCAACCAGAAACGACAATTATTTGCGTATCGCACTGCACGGAATACTGTAAACGTATAGCAATTATTAGATGCAAGCTTTGCAACCCATCCTAAGAAGAAGTAGGGAACAATTTCAAGATAATCCTTGTTATTCAGGTTATTATTATTGAAACCGTACCGCTTTACAATAGCCTTGCGATTACTCGAAATAAAACTCCTGCGGTATTCACCGCCAAACGTTACAAATAGATAAGCCTCCGATTTAAGCAGGCGCCAGACTTGTCTTAGCTGTTCGTGGCATGTCACAAAAGGATCTAGATCGATCAAATCAAAGTGACGGCCTTCGTGAACAAGAGAATTCATTACCGGAATATTGTCCTGGTTCACCCATACCGTTGAACGATTCCAAACTTGTCGTTGTGATTTTTCAAATGTTTGTTGGTCGGATTCGACTGCAAGAATTCTGGCCTTCGGAAAGACATCCTCAATAATAGCTGTACTCTTACCTTCTCCCGCAAAAGCGTCAAAAGCATCCAATACGTCAATTTTGCGTTGGGCTAGTATCCTTGCATTGACGAAGTGCTTATGATCCGTGTTAATCCCAAACGGATTCTTTTTCCGATGTCCGTAATCACTACGCCCAATAAACAATTGCTTCTCAACATGCTCAAAATCAACCTTGAACAGCGACGCGATTTTCCATGCCGGTAGACCAGCCTCGAATAATTCTCTTGCACACTCTACAACGGGGGGTTTCCAATTTTCAGATCCCTCGGAACGTCCTCGTTCTGTGAATTCTATGTCCAGCTTATCACAGTAGTCTAATAGCCTAAAGATAATATCCTGCGGATTTCGGTTTAACGCTGCTGCGATAAGCGTGAGTGAGATTTCAGACTGCCAAGCAGAAAAGCAGGCTTGGAATTCATTTTCTGTCCAGCGGCGGCCTCGAGAGTAACGAACTTGTAACGGAACCACTGGTTGGATGCGTCCGAACCCACATTTTTCAAGGATTGAGAGGAATCTCATATCACATTGACCTAGAGGGACTGGCTTAAGTTCGTCCCATATACTCGGGATATTTGGAACATCGTTTCCCTTGGACAATGGTTTGGTATATCGGGGTTTCCTGGGGCGAGTCAGTGTCATATCACTATACTTCCGTATCGACAGAGGTGGGTCATGAGCACCGGGGAAATAACTTCAAACTGCGTAAAACGGCCAAGAAAATTCAACACATCAAGCCTGTGGCTGTATTAAGGATTGATTGTCTGTATCCAACCTAAACCCCTCCAAACGCCGCTCATTTGGATCGAGCATAGTGTTGTTCTATTTATAAATTACCTTCCGTAGTTGCTCTTTCAAACCAATAGGTATATCAGAAAAAAAGGGCGATCCCTCGGCCGCCCCTCGCCAATACTGATGTTTTTCCCCGGCTATTCGCCAACCGCTTCATCCAATATTTTTATTGGTAGTAAGTCCTCGACCTCCCCTACGTCGGCTTCCCCGCCTTCCTCCTCGGGCTCAGGTGGCGGGGGCTCCAGCCAGTAGCCGGTGTCGGCGGAGAGGAAGTGGTAGATGCTTTTGTCGGTGAGGTAGACTTCGCGCTCATCGGCCAGGCGGATATAGTTGGTCTGATAGTTGGTTGCGGAGCGGCCCACCACCATGCGCCCGGCCAGGTCGCCGCCCAGGTCGTAGACCTCCACCTGCCGCCCGGCGGTACTGTCCACACCGTAAGTGGACCACTTTTCGGGGAGGTCGGAGATCACGCTTTCACGGCTAACCGTCAGTACGTTGGTGAAGAAACTGGTGAGTCGCCACTGGCGGACTTCGCGGTCCTCGTACCCGGCCAGGACCCACAGGGAGTCCTGCCGGACCAGTTCGGCCCGGTCATTGTCCACCACCATAACTATGCGGCCCACGTCGTCCTTTTCCAGGTCGAAAACGGCGTCCACCGAAGTGGTATGCCGGGACTCCCCCAACTGGGTGAGCAGGTAAATAGCCGCCAGCAGAACCAGGATGACGGCCGGCGTGCGCCACTGCTTAAGATCCATACAGCTCCTCCAACAAATTGCGCCGTTTGCGGTTGCCGCGCCAGCGCCACAGCCCGGTGGTAATTATCAGGATGGACGGGCCCAGGATATTGGCCCATTTCAAGCCCCGGCGGGTGCCGTCGGACAGCTCCTCTAAGGGCCGGGAAGTGACCTCACGGCTGCGGATAGCGATCAATTCTTCATCACCAACCAGGTAATCCACGGCATTGATGAACATGATCAAGTTCTCAGGAAGAGAGCCGCCGGCCTCGTCGGCCATGAAATCACCGTCGCCCACTACCAATATGCGGGCGCCCAGGGTGGATGGGATCAGGTCGGCCTCCTCGGGACCCGGTTTTTCCTGGAAGTAACTGTCCACTTCCCCCAAGAGCAGGGCCGCCGCCACCTTGCCGGGCTCGTTTAAGCGGGCGAAGGCGGGGTTGTTCTGGTAGCTGATATTGTAACCCGGCCCCGGCACCACCGTGGAGAAATCGCTGGTAAACAGCAGCGGCTCGAAACGGGCGCTCTCGGTACGGGTACTATCGATGGAGGGGACGATCTCGCTGGTGAAGAACAGCCGCGCCTGTTCCAGATCGGACACTATAACATTATCGGGGTTGAATCGCCGGATCAGGGGGAAGAAGGGGTATTCCACCGTATTGCGCATCCGGAAGATACCCCGCTGGGTTTCAACCCCTATCTGGCTGCAGACCCGGTCGGCCAGCATATTGCCGGTGATCTCGAGACCATAGTGGGCCAAGAGGTCCACCAGGTTGGTGTTGATCTGGGAGGCGAAACCGCGGTTCAGTTCGGCCTTGATCCGGCTCTGGGCCGCCAGCAGCGGCCGGCCCGACAGGACGTACTGGTCCAGGTGATATAGGGCCTCGGTGGTGAGGGAATCGGTCACCTGGTTCATCAGCAACAAGTCGATTTCGGTCGCCACCGCCTGGTCCAGGTTCACATCGCGGACATTGTAGGTCTGCCCCAGCATATCGCGGACGTTACGGTTACGGTCTTGCCACTGG
>JACZSB010000253.1 GCA_022574435.1 Fidelibacterota bacterium | reverse complement strand
ATGGCAGCCTGTGGTGGCGCCAGGAAATGTTCCATCGGGCCTTACTACTCGCCGGCCGTATCGATGAAAAATACTTACTAGAGCGGGATGAGCTGGAGAAGGAGATAGTATTGGATATCCTGGGACACAAAGGCAGCGCATTGACCGATCTACGCTGGAAGCTGCAGCAACGGACATTGATATGGGAACGGGAATGGCGCGAGCAGATCACAGCCCGCCGAACGGGTTGGCTGACACTGCGACCATTCTCGCTGTTCTGGAAACGTCAGAACCGCCGGGACGGACTGAAATTACCGGGTCCGGCCGATGCATGATTTAACGGTCATAGGCGGCGGGGTGATCGGATTGGCGGTGGCTCGCCACTTCCAGGTCGCCGTGGGTTGGCAGTGCCTGTTGGTGGAGCGGGAAGCCAGCTGTGGGTTGGGCATCAGTTCCCGTAACAGCGAGGTGCTGCACGCCGGTTTCTACTATCCGCCCAACTCGCTCAAGGCGCGATTGTGTGTCGAGGGTAGAGAACAGTTAGTTGCCTATCTGCAAGCCAATGATCTTCCGCTGAATATGTGCGGCAAATATGTTGTGGCTGAAACCGATGCGACCAGTGAATTGGAGCGGCTCCGCCGCCAGGGCGAACTCAATGGTGTCGGGAACCTGGAGATCATCGAGGCCGGATGGCTGCAGCGGCGCTACCCCGAACTGGCTCCGTTGCCGGCCCTGCATAGTCCCGGTACCGGTGTGCTCTCGGCCGATGCGCTGGTTCACCGGTTGGCAGGCGAGTTCCAGGCGGCCGGCGGTGATTTGGCTGTAAAAACCAGCTTCGTGGGCATGGATAACACCAATAACCATTATGAATTAGCGCTGGAGGATTCCTCCGGAGAGAGGATTACCGTCAGTAGTGAACGGGTGGTGAATGCGGCGGGGCTGAGCGCGCTGGAGATAGCTCAGGTGGCGGGCTTTGATTACGCGGAGCGGGGCTTTGAGCTGCGCTACTGCCAGGGGTCCTATTTCAAGGTTACCGGCGCCCGGGGGCGGTTTCAGCAGCTCATCTATCCACTGCCCACGGCAAACAGCCTGGGGATTCATATTAAGTTGGACCTGCAGCAGGAGGTCAGCCTGGGGCCGGACGCCCGTTATCTGCCGGAACTGGTGGAGGACTATAGCGTAGATCCCGGTCTGGAGGCGGAATTCAGGCGGCAGGTGCGGCCCTATTGGCCAGCCATCGATAATTATCAGTTGGCGGCGGACTGGTCCGGCCTGCGGCCCCATATTTTCGTGGACGGGGAACTCCAGCATGACTTTCACGTACTGGAGGAAGGTCCGGCCGGCTGCCCCGGCTGGGTCAACCTGCTGGGCATCGACAGCCCCGGTCTCACCTCTGCCCTGGCTTTCGGCCCGTATATTGCGCAGTTGTGGGATTGACCGATTGCCCGCACAGCTGCCGGTCCAAATATCAATTGCGTGCCGATCCGGTATGCGGCACAGTAAACTTTAAGCCAATGAAGGCAAGTTAAAACAACTGGATTAAGGAAAGATCATGGCGGTTAAAGAAGTAGTTGCCAAGACCGTCTCCGGGAATGGAGACGGGGAGACATTCACTGATTACAAGGTGGCCGACATTCAGTTGAGCGCCTTCGGTCGAAAAGAGATGGATATGGCCGAGAAGGAAATGCCCGGCCTGATGGCCCTGAGGGAAAAATACGGTACTGACAAGCCGCTGAGCGGCGCCCGCATTGCCGGCTGCATCCATATGACGGTGCAGACCGCTGTGCTGATCGAAACGCTGGTGGAGCTGGGCGCCCAGGTGCGCTGGTCATCCTGCAATATTTACTCCACCCAGGATCATGCCGCGGCGGCCATCGCCCAAAGCGGCCAGCCGGTCTTCGCCTGGAAGGGTGAAACCGAGGAGGAATACGAGTGGTGCATCGAGCAGACCCTGAAATTCCCCGATGGGCTGGGCCCCAACCTGCTGCTGGACGACGGTGGCGATCTCACGGTGGTGATTCTCGAGAAGCACCGCGAGCTGATCCCCGACATCAAGGGGGTATCAGAGGAAACCACCACCGGGGTGCACCGGCTGGTGCAGCTTGACGCCGAGGGCAATCTGCCTTTCCCGGCGATCAACGTGAACGATTCGGTCACCAAGTCCAAATTCGACAACAAATATGGTTGCCGGGAGAGCCTGGTGGATGGTATCAAGCGCGGCACCGATGTGATGGTGGCCGGCAAGGTGGTGGTCATAGCCGGCTACGGTGACGTGGGCAAGGGCTGTGCCCAGTCCATGCAAGGGTACGGCGCCCGGGTGATAGTGACCGAGATCGACCCGATCAACGCCCTGCAGGCGGCCATGGAGGGCTACAAAGTCACCACCATGGACGAGGCCTGTGAGGTGGGGGACATTTTTGTCTCGGCCACCGGCTGCCTGCACGTGATCACCGGTGAGCATATGCAGCGGATGAAGAATAACGCCATCGTGTGCAACATCGGCCACTTTGACATCGAGATTGACGTAGCCTACCTGGAGAATACCCCCGGGATCGAGGAGGATAACATTAAGCCACAGGTGGACAGGTTCATCTTCCCCGACGGACATGCCATCATCCTGCTCAGCCGGGGCCGGCTGGTGAACCTGGGTAACGCCACCGGGCACCCGTCCTTCGTCATGTCCACCTCCTTCACCAACCAGGTGCTGGCCCAGATGATGTTGTGGCAGGAGCCGCTGGAGAAAAAACTGCACCTGATGCCCAAAGCGCTCGACGAAGAGGTGGCCCGTCTGCACCTGGACAAGCTGGGGATCAAGCTGACCAGGTTGACCACCGAACAGGCGGAGTACCTGGGTATGAACCCGGACGGGCCGTACAAGCCGGAGGGGTATCGGTACTAGGGTGGGCGATCACCCTTTAGCATCCTGTTGGGGCGATTCATTGAGTCGCCTCTACAAGCTGCGGTTGCCTCAGTGATTGTGATACTGCGCGAGGGCGGAATAAAATAGTAGTTATGTTTAGATGATGGGTAAGTGCAAACTTTGCTGCGAAGAGAAGGAGCTGTGCAAACAGTCTCACATCATTCCAAACTTCATGTACAAAGACCTCTTCGATGAGAAAAATCGCATGTATGCAATTCAGAGCGAAGAAGGTGGTATTAAGCAGAAAGGTATTCGCCAGACGGGTGAATTTGAGGCCAATATCCTCTGCAAAGGCTGTGACAATGGCACACTGGGTAAGTTAGAACGCTATGCCTCACTGATCCTGTACGATGGTTACCCGAAAATTATTGAGCATCGCAAAAGCCCAGACGGGATGACGTATACGTACTGTGCCGAATTGGACTACGCTAAGTTCAAACTATTCCTTTTATCCCTACTATGGCGAGCCAGTATCAGCAGCAGACCGCAGTTTAAGGAAGTACATCTTGGTCCGCACGAGGAGCGTATTCGCAGAATGCTTTTTGGGGGAAATCCAGGAGAGCAACTTGAATACCCCTGCCTCATAATGACCTATCTTAACCGGGAGGACTATCCAAGCGATCTTGTGACTCAACCCTCACAATCAAAAGTGGACGGAGGGTATATCTACAAATTCTTGATCGGTGGGATGATCTACATCTTTTTTGTCTCTAAGAACATCATACAAGAGAGGCTTACCGACGTCGTAATCAATCCCAAGGGTGAACTTAAGATTCTTCATATGCCTCCAGAAATGGCAAAGAAAGCACTGAGCAACATGCTCGGAATAGTTTGGAGTTAGGTAAACATAACATATGCGTGTAGCCGACGCGGTAGATACACCGCTCCACGTGTTAGGCGACACGAGACGGGGCTAATAATGAAAATCGTAGTTCAAATGGGACCTGATGAGGCCGAGTTGGCGCTCAACGAATTAGAAGAAGAAGATTTCATCATCGACCAGGAGACCTATTGTTTCATTAGAGATGAGATCTTCATTAAGGGTGTGGAGAAGTTTATTCATAGCGTAGCACCGGGAGAGTGGCAAGAAACAGTTAATCTGGAAGGGGCTGAAAAGGTCAGGAGATGGTTTTCCAACAAGGATCTCATCAACAAGTATTACCGTGAGTACAACAAGCTCCGACAAAGATTTTACTTTCATAACAACGCAATATACACCTTCGAGTTTCTCGGTTTCATGAATGTGGGCGATGAGATCCAGCTAATAAAATTAGACATGCATGATATTGTCAACTTGTTGAACCAGTTAGCAGAGAAGCCACTCAGAAAGCTACTCCGAAAATTTGGCGTCGCCTAACGAGAAGCTATGGCCGTCGGCGATATGGATATTCCGGGATTTCGACTCCATCCCTTAAAGGGGAAACAAAAGAGTCTATGGGCGATTGACGTGAGTGGGAATTGGCGTGTGACCTTTGAATTTCAGGAAGGCAACGCCCACGGCATTAGCTATGAGGACTATCACTGATGAGGATGCATAACCCACCTCATCCAGGTGAATTTATTCGGGAGATTTATCTACAACCGTTGCGGATAAGCAGCCGGAGTGTGGCTGAAAAGCTGAAGGTATCGC
>JACZSB010000252.1 GCA_022574435.1 Fidelibacterota bacterium | reverse complement strand
TTCGGGCAGCCCTGGTTTATGTGATAGCCGCATTATTGTTATTGCAGCTTGGAAAGACCCTTCTTCCTGTTTTGAATATTTCCCCATCGTCAATAACCATATTGGCCATTCTGATCATCGCAGGATTCCCGATAGCCATATACCTGGCCTGGAATTACGAGCGTAGTCCGGAAGGTTTCGTTCGAACAACATCTAAGCAATCCTGGCAGAACCCATACAGCGCAAGTCAAAGGAAACCTCTCACGAGCAACCTTATCATCGCAGGAATGACCCTGATTATTGTGGTCATGTACGCGTACCCCCGGTACCTGGCAAACCCTGTGGAGGAAGCTGGAGTTAGCGCTGAAATCAGAATTGATGACAAATCCATAGCAGTATTACCCTTTAATAACTTGAGTGCCGATGAAGGAAATCAGTACTTTGCTGATGGGCAGATGGAAGCGATCCTGAATCACCTGACTAAGATTGCAGATCTAAGGGTGATTTCCAGGACCACCATGATGGGTTACAGAGGAACTACGAAGAGTGTGCCCGAGATCGCCAAAGAATTAGGAGTAAGGTATATCCTGGAGGGAAGTGTACAAAAGTCAGGGCAGAAAGTTCGGATCAATGCACAGTTGATTGATTCTGATTCAGATAAACATTTATGGTCGGATAATTATGACCGGGATCTGACCGACATTTTTGCCATTCAGACCGAAATTGCCAAAAGTGTTGCCCAGGAATTAAGAGCAACCATCACATCCAGGGAGCAAGCAGTCATTGAGTCCGTTCCCACCTCAGACCTGACAGCCTATGATTATTACCTAAAAGGATTGGATTACACAAACAGAAGCTATGATGAAGAGGATTATCGATATGCCACTCAAATGTTTGAGCGGGCAGTTGAGATTGATCCAAACTTCACATTAGCCTGGGTGGGTCTTGCTTCAGCGTCAAGATGGATCAATTGGTGGCATTATGACAGGAGTGAAGAGCACCTTGTACAAACTAAACAATACCTTGATAAAGCCATAGCTCTTGATCCGGATCTGATGGAAGTCCAACTTGAAACCGGAAGGTACTATTATCAATGCAAATTGAATTATCCGAAAGCGCTTCAAATCCTGGAAAAGCTGAAATCCGATTACCCAAATAATGATCAATTGCCTTTATGGGCTGGACTGGTTTATCGAAGAATGGGTCAATTTGAAAAGGCTTTTGAGCATCAGGACCGTGCGATTTCATTAAATCCATCCGGATGGGGCCATTGGTACGAGGCTAGCTGGACTTTACTCATACTCGGGAGATACAAACAAGCCGAGGACTATTTGAAAACTGTTACTGACCTGAATCCATCTGTGGGTGGCGGTTATATTTTATTGGCTCGGGTGCATCTAGCTACCGGTGAAGTGGACAAGGCCAGAGCGGTGCTCGTAAATAATCAGAATATTGATGACCCGCTGATGTACATGAATAGAAGCAACATTGAACTAATGGACCGAAACTATGAAGAAGCCATCGGTATCCTTGAATCTTCTCCCCATAAAGTAATGGACGATCATCATTTTTATACACCAAAGCCGTTGCTATTAGGGCTTATTTACTATGTGATGTCCGATATGGAATCAGCAAACAAACATTTTCAGGGGGCCAGGCAGGTTTTAGAAGACAAACTAAGCGATTTACAGGATGATTCCCGTCTCTATAGTTCATTAGGCATTGTCTACGCAGGGCTGGGTATGACAGAAGAAGCTATGGCAGCTGGCAACAAGGCCTTGTCTGTCATCAATATCTCTGTCGATGCCTTTAGAGGATTCTACCGGGAGTTGGATATGGCCAGGATTCTGCTGATGATCGGGAAGTATGATGAAGTTATTGCCAAACTTGAGTTCCTGCTCCAACAAAATGGTTTCATATCAGTAGAGCTGTTGAAAAAAGATCCGTTCTGGGACTCATTAAGGGATATAGATGCTTTCAAGGCATTGATTGAAAACCCGAAGTACCAAATCAATTTGGATGACAACTGATCCATGACTCAACGCCAACTATCCGCAATCATGTTCACCGACATTGTCGGGTACACGGCCTTGATGGGCAAAGACTCTGACAAAGCACTGGAAATAGTGCGCATCAGCAAAGAAATCCAGAAACCGTTAGTTGAAAAGCATAATGGGAAGTGGCTGAAGGAAATGGGTGATGGCGCAATGGCCCAGTTCAGCTCAGCGCTTGACGCAGTCAATTGTTCAATAGAAATTCAGAAAACTGCTAGGGCTGAGCTCGACGCAAAGTTACGAATAGGCATTCACCTTGGAGATGTAACGGTCGAAGAAGATGATGTTTATGGTGATGGAGTGAATGTGGCTGCCAGATTGGAATCCATCGCCGATCCTGGTGGCATTTATATTTCTGATGCCATCGAGAAGGCCATTCGTGGGCAAGCTGATGTACAAGCCAAGT
The DNA here is from genome assembly GCA_022574435.1 of Fidelibacterota bacterium. Taxonomy (GTDB): domain Bacteria; phylum Fidelibacterota; class Marinisomatia; order SCGC-AAA003-L08; family TS1B11; genus JACZSB01. Next base: position 2,101 of record JACZSB010000252.1, on the reverse strand, counting down.
TTCTGGGAGAGATTCATCTAAAGAATGTGGCCTATGGAGTAAGAACCTATGCCGTCCAGGGCGTGGGTCTTCCCGTACCTGAAGTGAAGGACGAAAAGGAATTGAGTGGCCACTTCATTGCTGAACTGCAAAGAAGAGGTGTTCTACGGGTAGGGGCAACTTATGTAGTTCTCTCACTACTTCTAATGCTGTTAGTACCCTATACTAGGTTAGTGATAAACCTTCCGCAATGGTCTACAAATGCCTTGCTCATTGTTCTCATTGTTGGATTGCCTATAGCCCTCTACATAGCTTGGAATTACGAGCGAAGTCCTGAAGGTTTTGTACGTACTAGTTCTAAAGAGTCTTGGCAAAATCCGTACTCCGCAAGTCAACGAAAGCCGCTGACAGGTAAATTTATTATTGTGGGATTGGTACTAGTGATCTTAGCTATGTACGTGTACCCACGATACATATCGTCAACGGAAGCAGGTAATAGGGTGGACACAGGAGTTTCAGTTGTTGACAAATCCATAGCGGTAATACCCTTTAAAGATATGAGTCCTAAAGGGGATCAAAAATACCTGGCAGATGGCGTGATGGAGGCAATATTGAACCACCTTGCAAAGATCAAAGACCTGCGGGTTATATCCAGAAACACAATGGAAATGTATCGGGAATCCAACAAATCCACTCCAACGATTGCAAGTGAAGTGGGAGTGTCATACATCCTTGAAGGAAGCGTCCAGAGATATGCTGATAACGTTAGAATTACAGTTCAGTTGATCGAAGGAAATACAGACCAGCACCTGTGGTCGGATAATTATGATCGGGATCTGACCGACATTTTTGCCATACAGACCGAAATTGCCAAAAGTGTTGCCCAGGAACTAAGAGCGACCATTACATCCAGGGAGCAAGCAGTCATTGAGTCCGTTCCCACCTCTGACCTGACAGCCTATGATTATTACCTAAAAGGAATGGATTACGGAAACAGAAGCTATGCCGAAGAAGATTTTCGTTATGCGGTACAGATGTTTGAGCGTGCCGTTGAGCTCGATCCAAACTTCACATTGGCCTGGGTCGGCCTTGCCTCAGTCTCAAGAGACATCTATTGGTTTCATCATGACAGAAGCGAAGAGCACCTTGTACAAACTAAACAATACCTTGATAAAGCCATAGCCCTTGATCCGGAGCTGATGGAAGTCCAACTTGAAACCGGAAGGTACTATTATCATTGCAAATTGAATTATCCAAGAGCTCTTCAAATCCTGGAAAAGCTGAAATCAGAGTACCCAAATAATGATCAATTGCATTTTTGGGCTGGAGCGGTTTATCGAAGAATGGGTCAATTTCAAAAGGCTTTTGAGCATATGGACCATGCGATTTCACTAAATCCATCCGGATGGAATGGGTGGACTAATGCTGGGTTGACTTTACTCATGCTCGGAAGGTACAGGCAAGCTGAGGACTATTTGAAAACTGCTATTGATGTAAATCCATCTGAGGGTGGCGGTTATATTTTATTGGCTTTGGTGCATCTAGCAACCGGTGAAGTGGACAAGGCCAGAGCGCTGCTCGTAAATAATCAGAATATTGATCACCCGCTGATGTACATGAATAGAAGCAACATCGAGCTCTTTGACCGAAACTACGAAAAAGCTATCAGTATCCTTGAATCTTCTCCCTATGAAGTAATGGCTGATCAATGGGCTTATACACCAAAGCCATTGCAATTTGGGCTCATTTACTACGTGATGTCCGATAAGGAATTAGCAAACATGCATTTTCAGGAGGCCAGGCGGGTTTTAGAAGACGGCCTGAGCGCAATACAGGATGATTCCCGTCTCTATAGTTCATTGGGAATTGTTTACGCAGGGCTGGGTATGACCGAAGAAGCTTTGGCAGCAGGCAATAAGGCCTTGTCCATCATGAATATCTCTGTCGATGCCTATAGAGGATTCTACCGGGAGTTGGATATGGCCAGGATCCTGCTGATGATTGGTGAGCATGATGAAGCCATAGCCAAACTTGAGTTCCTGTTTCAGCAGAATGGCCTTATATCTGTCGAGTTGCTGAAAAGAGACCCGTTATGGGATCCACTGAGGGATATTTATGCTTT
>JACZSB010000023.1 GCA_022574435.1 Fidelibacterota bacterium | reverse complement strand
CTCCACCTGGTAGCCGTTCCATTCCAGGATATTGCTGACGGTGTCGCCCAGGATGGCCCCCCGGCCGTGGCCCACTGTCAGGGGACCGGTGGGATTGGCGCTGACAAACTCCACCAGCGCCCGTTGATCCTTACCGAGTTCCGAGCGGCCAAAGTCTCCGCCGCTAGCAAGAATCTGCCTGGTGTGTTCCTGGAGGTAGGGGTCGGCTAGGGTGAAATTCAGGAAGCCCGGCGGGGCCACCTTGGCCTCAGCCAGCACGTCGGGGTCCAGCGCCAGCAGCTCCTTCAACTGCCGGGCCAGTTCCAGTGGCGGCTGCCGGAGCTGCTTGGCATATAACAGAGGGGCGTTCGTGCTCAAGTCGCCAAACTTGAGGTCCTTGGGCCGGTCCAGCTGGACGGTATCGGGTTCCAGCCCCAGCTGCTCCAGGGCGGCCCGGATGCCCGCTCGCAGCTGGTCGATCATGAAGCTGTATTATTGTCGACAGTAGCCATTTCAGCGTCGGCCCACAGGCGCTCCAGGCCGTAATACTCCCGGGTGCTTCTCATAAATACGTGGGCCACGACGTTTACGTAATCCAGGATGACCCACAGCCGCTGCTCGATCCCTTCGATATGTAGCGGTCGCACCCCCTCCTGGCGCAGGGCATCGTCCAGATGATCCACCACGGCTTTAACCTGCACGTCCGAATCACAAGAACAGAGGACAAAATAATCGGTCATCGAAGTCAAAGGGCGCAGGTCCATTATCAGTACGTCGTAGCCGTGCTTGACCGTCATGAGGTCGGCCAGCTGGGCGGCCAACTGGGTAGGCGACGTGTTCTTAGACCGGGCGCTTACCATGCTGCTGCCAGGTTCGGCCGGTGAGGGGCGCTGCTCAAGGGGCTATCAGCGTATACGGGCCATGATGGTGCGGTAGGATGTCAGGGTGGCATAATCCTGGCCCAGGACCACCGTCACGTCCAATTGCAGCGAAGGGTCGGGCATGTTTTCAACAGCCCCAGTTTCCAGCCCCAACGACTGGGCCACCAGCCGGGCTTGCTCGAAATCATCGCCGCGGTTGATTACCAGTGTGCGGGGATAATCGAACCGATGGGCGTTGGTGAAGCGCACCACGTCGAAGCCCTGGTCCCGCAGGTAACTAGTGAATTGATCGGCCAGCCCGATCACACCGATGCCGTTGAGCACTTCCAGCACAATCCGATCATCGGCAAGCTCATCGCTTGACTCATATGCGTCACTGCCCAGGGTGGCGGCCAGCATCCGGGAGCGGTCAGTCAATTCCCCACTGGTAAATGTCAATTCAATGCCGGAGCGGGTAGTGATGGCGGAAATGATAAAACCTATTACCAACACGCTCAGGGCGGCAATGGCCAAGTCAAACAGCCACTGCTGAAAACTACGTTTGCGCCTGCTCCAGGAGGGACGCGCGCTGGGGGACTTGTAGCTGAAGGGTGGGGAGGTCTGTTTACGTCTCTGGGATAGGACCAACGCCTAGCGTTCCAATAATTCCAGTTAGTCCGGCTGAGCCACCCCGGCAAAGGGCGAATAGTAGCGACCCCGATTGGGGTAGTACCCCGGGACGGGCAGGTTAGACAACCCGAGGCTAAAATTTATGTTGTTGGATATACGCCAGTTGAGGGCGGTCTGGAAATAGGCCCGTAAGTTGGTTTCCCCCGGAATTCCGGGGTCTGCGAATCCGGGTTGCAGGAGATATAGGTTATTGGTGATCACCACATTGTCGGTGAGCAGGTAGCGTATCTGGTTGCTGTAGATGCTCAGGCTGGCAGGTCCGCCGTATAGTCCGGAACCGGACGAAAAGGACATTGAGAAGCCGTGGCTCATGCTAAAGCGGTTGGGATCCAGCAGGGAGCGGCCGGCCATGGAGCGCAACTGCTGGGTAGCACTGAATGGCAGGGCCTGGTTCTGCAGCTGGGCCGTTAGCGTGCCGGCCAGGAGTAGAACGATAATTGTCGGCAATAACCTAATTTTGACTGAGAAGCTCTGCATGGATGCGCCTCAATTCCTCCCGGGTATTTACTCCGAGAATTTCTTTGTGATTTTCCGCTGTTTGAACTGTCACAATGTGCTTTTGTTCCCCTAGAATATACAACACATCCGGCAGGTAATACTCGTTTTGTTTGTTTTGGTTCCGCACCAGCGGCAGGGCCTGGAACAAGGCGTCGGCCTGAAACAGGTAAATGCCGGCATTGACCTCTTTAATGGCTCGTTCCTCATCCGTGGCGTCCTTTTCTTCCACTACCTTCAGCAGGTGGCCGTGTTCATCTTTAACCACCCGGCCGTAGCCGGTGGGATCATCCACCACCCCGGTGAGCATGGTGGCCACGGCCTTGGTCTCCCAATGGCGGCGGCACAGTCGCCGCAGAGTGGCTGCCGAGATGCCCGGCACGTCCCCGGATAAAACTACTACGTCGCCGGAAAACCGATCCAGCCAGGGGCGGGTTTGCTCCACGGCGTGGGCGGTACCCAGTTGCTCGGCCTGTAGGGCGAATTGCACTCCGGTACCGTTCAGCACCGACCGGACCTGTTCGTGGCCGTGGCCCACCACCACCACGATCGGCTCCGCTCCCAATTCGACGGCGCTGGCAACCACCCACTCAATCAACGCCTTGTCGCCTATTTTGTTGAGCACTTTAGGACGCTGGTCGTCCATCCGCTTGCCCCTGCCGGCCGCCAGGATAACGGCTGCCAGTGGTCTGTCTGCAATGCTCACAGCGCTTCCGCTCCCCGGATCACGCCGCCTCCCAGCACTCCCTCGCCGTCGTAGAAAACCGCCGACTGACCGGCTGTGATAGCTAGCTGAGGCTGGTCGAACTCCAGCCGCACCGTTTCGCCGTTAGGGATCAGCCGCGCCGGCGAACCGGTGGAATTGTAGCGCAGTCGCGCCGTCACCTGAATGGAGCTGGCTGGTGGTTGGTCCACTAACCAGTTTAGGTTGCCCACCAGGCAGGCCTGACCAAATAGGGCCGTCTTGGGGGCTACTACGATCCGGTTCGATTCCGGTTTGATTTCCTTTACATATAACGGTTCCGAGTGGGCGATTCCCAATCCCCGGCGCTGCCCGACAGTGAAATGGGTATAGCCGGGGTGCCGGCCAAGCTGCTGGCCCCCCTCATCGACTATATCACCGTCGCCTATGGATGCGACCTGGTCTCCACCAACCTGCTCCAGGAACCGGGGGTAATCGTTGTCGGTTACGAAACATATATCCTGGCTTTCGGCTACGTCGGCGGTGGGCAGGTTGTGCCGGGCGGCCTCCCGCCTAACCTCCTTTTTGGTCAGATTTCCCAAAGGCAGGAGGGTGCGGGCCAGCGACTGCCGGGGAATGCCCCACAGCACGTAGGACTGGTCCTTGGCCTGATCGATGCCTGGTAGCAGCCGGAAACTGCCCGCGCCGTCTCGGTCGATAATGGCATAATGACCGGTGGCGATACGGGCGGCCCCCAGGCGGTCGGCCTCCTGCAAAAAGGTGTCCCACTTAATATGGCTGTTGCACTGAACACAGGGATTGGGGGTGCGGCCTGCCAGGTACTCGGACACAAAATCGTCGATCACCCGAGCCTTGAAGGCCTCCTGGAAGTCGAGGGTATAGTGGGGCACCCCCAGGGTCACGCACACCTCCCGGGCGTTGTTGATAGCCTCCACGGGGCAGCAGCCGCTCTCGCCCATCAGCCGGCCGTCCACATCACGGTATTCCCACAGCTTCATGGTGATGCCGATAGCCTCGTAGCCGGCCTCCAGCACTTTCAGCAGCGCCACCGAGCTGTCCACTCCGCCGGACATGGCCACCAACACCCGCTCAGACATGGTGGGCCGTCGCTGCCTGCGGTTTGTCGCTGGGCTGGAACGGGGCGCCGATCATTCGGGCGACTTCTGCAATCACGATTCCCGCGGCAGCTTCCACGTCCGCCGCCGATGTATCGTAACCGAATGAGATCCGCACCGATTGTTCGGCCGCGCCGGGCGACAGCCCCATGGCGGTCAGCACATGGCTGGCTTTAGTGGACCCGGAGGCGCAGGAAGAGCCATACGAAACGGCCAGGCCGGCACTGTCCAGGTTCATCACCAGGGACTGACCCGGGACACCCGGGAAATGGATGTTAAGCACTCCTGGGTAGGGATCGGCGCCGTTTACCCGGTGATCGAGACCGGCCTCGGCGAGCCGCTCCAGGAATCGGCCCCGGAAAGTTGTCAAACGCCCGGCCAACTCCTGCTGCCCGGCTAAGGCCAGGTTGGATGCTTCCGCAAAGCCCACCGCCCCGGCCAGGTTTTCAGTGCCGCCCCGCTGGCCGTGTTCCTGGCTGCCGCCCCATATCAGAGGGTCCGAGCGGCTACCCTTATGAATATATAGCAATCCCACCCCCTTGGGCCCGCCGATCTTATGGGCCGAGGCCGCTAGAAAATGGACCCCCCAGGCGTTTACATCAAGGGGTAGCTTGCCGAAGGCCTGCACCGCATCAGTGTGCAATAGCAGGCCGCGCTCCGCCGCCAGAGCACCAAGGGCAGCCAGGTCGTTGACCACACCGGTTTCGTTGTTCACCGCCATTACTGATATGAGCCGGGTGTTGGAACGGCAGGCTGATGCCACGGACTCTACCGTGACCTCGCCGGTGGCAGCCGGGGCCACGGCAGTCACCTCCACCCCGCGCCTGGCCAGCGTTTCTAACGGCTTACTGACGGAAGGGTGCTCTATTTGGGTGGTAACTACGTGATCGCCGGGGTGCAAGGTTCCCAGCAAGACGGTGTTGTTGGCCTCAGTACCCCCGGAAGTAAAGACCACTTCGCTGGGCTGGGCCCCCATAACCCGGGCTACGTTCCGGCGGGCGCGCTCCAGGGCCACCCGGGCCACCTGGCCCGGCCGGTGAATACTGGAAGGATTGCCTGGCAAGCGGGCGGCGTCGTTCATGGCCGCCAGCACCTGCGGCCGGATAGGGCCGGTGGCGGCGTAATCGCAGTAGATGATCTGTGTGGAATCTGATCCGTGTGATAGGTTCATGGGAACGACCGGCCGAGGCCGACTATTTCACTGGTGAAGTTAGCCTGAATATCCCGTCGGCTCCAACGGAGGAAGAATCTACTTGGTAGGGATCTCGAAAGTCATCCCCTGGCGGGCTGCCGTGGTGTGGGGGAACACGACCTGGGCTCTTCTCTCCATGTCCAGGACGTCAGAGTCACTATAGTTGGGGTCGAAGTGGTACAGGAACAATTCCTTCACATCGGCCTTCCGGGCTACTGCCGTGCATTCTTCCCAGGAACTGTGCCCCCAGGAGCGGTGGGCCGGAAGATCATCCGCATGGAACTGGCTGTCGTGGATCAGGACGTCGGCCTCCCGGCTCAATTCGATCACTGACTTAACCAGTCGGTCCTTGGTGTGCTCAATATCGGTGATGTAAGTGATCACTCGGCCGTCCACCTCTAATCGATATGAGATAGCGCCGTTGGGATGGGGATGGGGCGCATACTTGATCTTGAAACCGTTGCCGAAGGCTGTCTCGCCTTCCGATACCTCGATGAAGTTCAAATGGGCTTTCAGTTCGCTGTAATGCAATGGGAAGTACGGGGCCCGGAACAGGCCCAGGACCGCCTCACCCAAAGGCTCGCCGGATCGTTCCGGGCCAAATATGTTGATTTTGGCGAATGGCTGGTGCATAGGCGCAAAGAAGGGGATCCCCATGATATGGTCCCAATGCGTATGGGACAGAAACAGGTTGATTTCATAAGGTTTACTGTGCTGGCGGCCAATGTGGTTGCCCAATCCCCTGAGGCCGGTGCCTCCGTCAAAAATGATGTGGGAGCCATCGGCAGTGGTCAGTTCCACGCAGGAGGTATTGCCACCAATCAATGATTGTTCCGGGTCCGCGGTGGGGATCGATCCGCGGACACCCCAGAACCGTAATAGATGTGCTGCGCTCTTCGCTGATTTGCTCATTATTCCCCTGCTATGCCAGGCTGATCGGAAATTTGTAGTGTTCCCTGAGGCCCTGACGGATAATTTCTCGAAATATTACATTAAATACGGCCTGTAAACGACTTTGTCTGCAATCGAATTTTCACCTAACACAGATTTTACCTGGAGGGGTAACTTCGGTCCGTTCTGCACCCGTCGCTGGATTCTCTGCCAATCATTCTGCCGACCTTCCCAGCTGTCGGGTCTAATTTCAGTAGGCGGTCAATAGAACCAATTTTCCACAAACATTCGCAAAGGTAAATGCAAAGTTACCTCCAAAGACGAGCTAGAAATGTGACGCAGATCATATTTCCCCTGTTTTGGTTGTGGATCGGATGGCAGCCCTTGTGGGCCCAATTGCCATTCCAGGTGGAAGATATAACTGATTCATTGGGGCTGAGCAGCGCCTGGTTGCCTCGGTCAGGAGAATTCCGTCCCTGGGAAGCTTTCCATGGTCGGGCGTTGGCCTTTGATTTCGACCGTGACGGCGACCTGGACCTGTTGCTGACCGCTGGACCCCGGTGGGCTGATTCCCTTTCTCTGGGCAGTAACCGCTTCTACCGCCAAGACGATTCGGGGTGGGTCGATATCACCGTCTCAAGCGGATTGGACTCCCTGCCACCGGCCAGCAGTGGGGCAGTAGGGGATATCGACGGCGATGGGTTCCTCGATCTTTATCTTTGCATGCTGGGGCGGGATTACCTGCTGCGGAATGAAAGCGGTCGTACCTTTACCGATATCACCGATACGGCCGGTATCTATAACCCGTACTGGTCCACCGCGGCCGTTTTTCTAGATGCCGACCACGATGGGGATCTGGATATTTATGTGGCCAATTTTATCCGGATTGACAGATTTGACAGCCTGGAATGTTACACCGCCGACCAGCCGCAACGAACGTTTTGCAGTCCGGAGCTGTATCCTGCAGCGCCCAATCGGCTATTTATCAACAACGGCGCCGGCCGGTTCCTGGATGCCACGGCCGGAATGGGCGCCGCGGATACCACCAGCCGCTCGCTGGCGGTGAGCCTCTTAGATGCCGATGCTGACGGTGACCTGGACCTGTTCGTTCTGTCGTATCGCTCCCCTAACTTGCTGTACCTTACCGCTCCCGGGTCGTCCTGGCGGGAAGCGGGCTTGGCCTCCGGCCTGGCATTCTCTCCTGAGGGCACAGAGCCGGTCTGGAGCCGGGCAATTCCCATGGATGCCGACCTGAACGGCGCCGTGGACGTCCTGTTCCTGCAGCCGGGCGGTCCAATGCGACTATTGCTTAACGATGGCTTCGGACATTTTTTCCCAGGACAGTACCAGAGCGGCCTATTTCATCCCCTGAAGACTTTCCACGCCACTGGCGGCTCGGTGGTGGACTTGGATTTCAACGGCACCCTGGATCTATTACTGACCGATCGGATAGCTTCGGGACTGATTTCTGCAAGCGATCCTGAAGGCCACTTTCCACGGGTGTTGCTCTCTACCGCTCAAGGTCGTTTTAGGGCTCTGGAGGCGGCTGTTGACTTCCGGCTGGATACTACTCTTTTGGCCCCCCGAAAGTTGCGGGAAGATACTATCAAATCCCCAGTCCGGTTGGTAGGCGATTCGCTGGGAGCACTGCAGGGGCCGCCAGCTGCAGGCCATGAAGCTGTTGATTTCGGGCTGGTGCAGCCGTCAGGACTGGAAGGGTATATGTCTGCCGCGGCCCGCTCTAGCGATTTGTCACCCTTCGACTTCGGCATAACAGTCCAGGAGCAGGGCTACGATACTATAACTGTGCACCAGGAGCCGGACGATTTTGTGATCGCCGATCTCACGGGTGACGGTATTCCGGAGATAGTGGCTTCTTATCCCGTGGGGCTGATACGGGTATGGCGGCTGGTACCCGATGAATTGCCAACCTATCTGGGACTATTCCCCAGAGCTGACCAACCGGGGGCCACTTTGGTCGGGGCGCAAGTAACGGTTACCTTTGGTGACCGGCGGCTGCGTCGCCCCGTTGTGGATCACAACCCGTTGCTGTTTTATTTCCCCGCCGGAACCGGAAACGTGAATGTGGAGGTGCTCTGGCCGGATGGATTAGTGAACCATTACGCCGCGGCCAGGCTCAACGGCTACTTTACCCTTGATCGCCGGGACCAGGAGCGATGATCAGGCCGCATCAATTGATAAAAACCCTGCCGGTATTGCTGCTGGGAGTGCTGGCGCCGCTGTCCGGGCAGATCAGTGATCCTTACGCGGAAGCCGCGCGCTTCTTTGAGATGGGTCGATACCAGAGGGCCACTCAACGCCTCGAGCAAGTGCTGCTGAGAGACCCCCGTTGCGTGGAGTGTTATGATCTCTTGGCTCGGATAGCATCGGCTCAAAAACAGGACAGCCTGGCGGTGGAATGGTACCGGGCTGCTTTACGGGTGGAACCGGACAATGCCGGACTGTATCAGAAACTTGGTTTGGCCGAGCATCGCGCCGGACTACTTGATTCCGCCCAGGTGGACCTGGAACGCAGCCTGGAGTTGAATCCCACCGATAGCGAAGTATATTTTGCTCTGGGCAATGTATGGTTCGACCAGGATTCCCTGGCCCTGGCCCGGCGCGAATTTTCCCGGGCCATTGCTTTAGACAGCACCGTGGCAAATTATCATTTTCAGTTGGCCAGTGTCTTCCACCGATCGGATCAGCCCGATTCAGCCCTGCGGGAGTTCAAAGCGGCCTACCGGTGGTATCCCAAGTATACCCAGGCCTACGAGCTGGCAGCTACTATCTTGATCAGTGCCGGGCGGTGGGAGGAGGTAGTAGAGGTGCTGGACAGGGGTTTGGCTTCGGCGTCGGAGACCCGTAATACCCGCTATTGGTTGGGCGGGGCACTGGTGGAAATCGGCCAGTATGAGCGGGCGGCAGAAGTCCTGGGAGGCTACGTGGTTCGCAATCGGGAGCATGTGGGGGCTCGTTACCGTTATGGCCTGGCCCTGTTTGAAATCGGTGAATATGAAACGGCTACTGAGCACCTCAAAGAGGTGGTGAAGATGCGTCCAGATCTGACAAAAGCTCAGCTGTATCTGGGCCGGGCGCTGAGCTTTCTGCAGCAGGATTCGTTGGCCTTCGTCGTATTCGATTCTCTGCTAATGCAGGAGCCGGAGCATTACGAGGCCTGGATCGAACGGGGCGACATCGATCTGCGGCAAGGCAGGTATCTGGATGCTCGAACCCGCTACTTAAGGGCCAATGCCATCGACCCGCGCCGCTGGGAAGCCTACCATCGGCAGGCTCTGGCTAGGTTCTACCAGCAAGATTATTTTTCCGCGGAATTGATGCTTTTCAAAGCGCTCAATAGGGCCGACAGCGTGGCAGTGATCTACGAGCTGCAGGGAGCAGTGGCTGCCGCCGCTAACGAGGATGATTTTGCGGTCTACTATTTTAGCCGGGTATTGCTCCTTGAGCCGCAAACCGGCGATGTGCGCCGCCAGCTCATCGATGCCTTAATTAGGCTGCGCCTGTGGCGAGCCGCCGAGAGTGAACTACTCTGGTTCCTAGAGCAGGACCATGATAACGAATCGATCCTATACCAGTTAGGACTGGTGGCCCAGGCCGGCGGCGATATCCGGTCAGCCGCTAACTATTTCCATCGCTTCGAGTTGATCCACCAGCCCCGCCGCACCAGGGAACGATTGGAACTGCGTATCGCTTCAGATAATCGTAATCCGGGCCATTACAAGCAGCTGGGATTCTTCCATCGAGCCACGGGGAATAATGCGCGAGCCAGGGACTATTTCCGCCAAGCTGTATTCTTGGGAGATACCACCCTTTCAGCCAGCGATTATCTCGTAGAGGGTGAAGAGCCTTGATGGCGCAGCGCGACCCCTGGCAGAACTCTGTCTGCTAAGTTCGTAGCTTGCCAAACCAAGTGAACACAGACTGCTGGACGGTAGAGCGATACGATTAGTTCGTTAGTTCCGTGAGGCAAATTGGTCCGCCCGAATTTACTCAAGGGGCTCGGAGCGCTCATCCATGACAGCCGCACTTTCCTGTTCACCGAAACGATAACGACCGGGCTCCGCCACAGCCAGCACGCGCAGTAATTCCTCGCGGGCGCTGCGATATTGGGTGGAGAGGCGATCGAATTCCTCGGAAAGTTGTTTGAAGCGGCTCAACAGCTCCTCCACCCTATGCATATCCCCTTCGCCGGTGACTAGCCAGGAGATATTGAAGCCCAGCCGGTCAAGTCCGCCCATTACATTGGATGGCAGATCGGTTCGTCCCCGCTCGTAATTAGCGATATCGTGGCGTCGGAGACCGAACCGTCCGGCGAAAGTAATTTGGGTTTCGCCGAAATATTTCCGGATCGTCCGTAAGCGAGTCCCCATAGCCCCATGTTTTGCGCTGTAATTACTCATTATTCACTTGATTGTGTAATTATTACACATTACTTTAAGTAGAAGATTGAACGCTGCATTTGCATCGATTGATCTGGTTTTGAATGGAATTTATGCTGCTGAAGGCAACCGGATTAAGATAACAGTGACGGACCCTGGAAATGTTGTCAGAAATTGACACGCCAATCTTACTTGGTCTAAAATAAGCCAAATGTGGGACACACAGCATAGGTCGCTAGCTGGCCTCCAAGGAAGTGTCTAACCACTGCAATGTTAGCTCTAAAGGTAGCAACTAGAAACGGGCGCTTCAATATAAAATAGACATGCATTGGAGGAAAAATGGCCAGTGAAAAAACGGTAGGCGGCCGGAATGTGACCGCTGACGGGCAAAAATCATTTAATCGTCTGATCGACGATAGGGGCAATTGGATCGACGCCCAGGGTCGGCCGGTGCCGCCCAGGTATATCGAAAAGGAGGTGAAGGAGAGAGACCGTATGGTAAGACGGATTTTTATGAAGGCCATGAAACTGAAGCAGCACGTTGTGCAGGTAAAAAATGAGGTGGTACTGTCGCTGGACGAATACTTGGATGCACTAGCGGCGCAGCATGACACCAGCTGGAAGGGCAATGCCGAGCTAGTTACTTTTGATGGCCGATTAAAAGTCGAGGTAAAGGTGAATGAAGCCCTTGAATTTGACGAGCGGCTGCAGCTGGCTAAACAAAAGATCGATGATTGCCTGCGGCGTTGGACCGGGAATGCCCGCTCTGAGATCCGGGCCATTATTTCCCAGGCATTTCAAATGGACCGCAAGGGCCGTATTAACGTGCGCTCCATCCTGACACTCAGGCAGTTCCGTTTTGAAGATCCCCAGTGGCGGGCAGCCATGACCCTGATCTCCGATAGTCTGCGTATCCGGTCCACCAGGCGATACGTTAATTTTTACCGGAAGGACGAAACCACCGGCCGGTTTGTGCTGATACCCCTTAATTGGAGTGCCTTGGCCGGTGAGGCGCGGAAGCGCTGATGGATCGTGTCTTGCTCCCATTAATTGCCGGCCTCGGCTGCACTCCAGCTGGGGCCGAGGCTGTTTATTGGACTGGGGTCGAATTCTCTCCCTGCCTATTTCGTGGGCCGCTTCCAGCTACAAATCTCAACTTACCTCAGCTACCCGGCCGGAGGGTGTGAGCTGGGCATGCGTAATATTGACAGCTTTGAACAATTGCTTCATAAAATCGATCAGGAGCAACTCTATCGTACCCGGGAGGTGGCAGCACTCCTGCAGTGTTCGGTGCGGTATGTGCAACTGTTGGTGGAACTGGGACGATTGGAAGCTTTGAGGGTAGGGCGAATGATCAGGATTCCAGGCCAGGAGTTGGTAATGTTCATTCATAAATACAAAGATTGGGAAAGTAGGAATTGAAATACACCGGATTATTGATCAAGGCCCATCCCAGCCCAAAGCCGGCTGATCGCGGCTCATTCTCTATACTTGGGTCTACAAGGTCAGGTTGACAATCCACCGTAATTAATCTACCTTATGGCCCTGCGAGATCTATTTATTTGCTATGGTGGCACTACGGTAATATCGGTGTTGGGGAGGCGTCATAAGAAGCCGGAACGCAGCCATAGCGGGCAACTGGTTGTCCCGGTGCCCGGTACGCTGGAGACCCGGGTAACGCTGGTTTCCCCCGAGTCCCTCGTGGATAAATTAAGCCCTGAAGCTCGGGCGCACCTGGCAGCCAGGGAGAAAACCACGGCCGAAGTATTGAAGTTTGCCCAGGACGATCCAGAAGCCGCCAGCAAACTTTTGCGTATCTGGCTGGCCGGCCAACCCGAAAAGAGCAATAGATAACCTGTAGCAATATTTCCACCTCGGGTGCTCAATATTCGAGTAGCGATGCTCTCCGCGATCCTGGCAGACCGGTACCGGTTAGGAACGCGGCTGACGGTCTTCCATTGCCCGCTCAGTTGGCAATTGCTTTCGGGCAGCTAATTGCCGACCTTTAGCATTATCAACCATCTACACTTAAGTAATAATCCCAAAAGTGAGGTTACATGAACGCCAAAAAAATGTTGCAGGCCTGGCTGGCCGGCTGCGTTGTCATGTACATAATCTCTGTTATCTGGTATCTGTTTATCATCGGCGGCTATAATGAAACCCAGTTTGCCGCCGTAGCCCGGCAGGAGCTGTCCATGACCATGATCATCGTGGGTTATCTGGTGCTCACATTCCTCATGTCGTACATCTATCCCATCGGGTTCAAGGGCGGAGAGCCGCTGCAGGAGGGGCTGCGATTTGGTGTATTGCTGTGACTGGCCGTCAACTTACCCACGGCCCGGATTTTTGCTGGTGCCTATAATATGCCACTCGTCGCCAATCTGATCGACGCTGCGTATCACACGGCGGAAATCACGATCGGCGCCACGGTAATGGCCCTGATCTACGGTAGTGAGGCGACCGGTTAACTGCCGTGCATAACTAGGATTATGTTTACTAGCTGGGGACCACCCGCCGGTTACCACTTCCCCCTTGGACTACGGCTCAGCGAGCATTATTCCACAAGTGGCGCCACCCGTTTGAGCTGATAGTTCTCAAAGTAATAATGCCCGGGGAAGTTTCCTCCCCGGTATTCCCACAGTTGGTGATTGACGTCCCATTGGTCGTTATGCTCGGTGCGGTGATCGGGCCCGCCCAGGATCTCCTCCACCTGGGCCACCAGCATGCCGATCCGCGGCTTGGTGGGCGGCATACGGCCCCGCTCTTCACGGGCTAGCCGCATCTGGTCCTCCATGGCCTTCTGAATTTCTGCCCTGGTAATGCCCGACAGGCGCTGCTCCAATAACACCACCAGCGAGTCCATTTCAGCCTTGCGTTCCGGGTCCAGCTCCCGCCCGAGCTTGAGCGATTCCAACGCCAGCGCCAGGGCGGAGTGGTCGGCGGCATAGTAAGCCCGTTGCAGCAGATCTTCGGCGATGCGCACCTTATAGCCATCGATCTCCACTTTCCGGGAACGGTCGGCGGAAATAGCCCGGTCATAGTATTTAAGGGCGGTGGTGAAATCGTGCTGGGTCCGCAGGGCGTGGCCCTGTCGAATCAACACTTCAGCCGAGAAGCGCACTACCAGGTCTTCGTTCTCCGGTACCAGGTCCATGGCGATCTGTAACAGCTCGCCCGTATTTTCCAACCGGCCCCGCTGCAATTGATCATCAGCCCGCTGCAGGTAGACATAACCGATTTCAGCCTTGCCGGAGTCGATGGTGGCCGTTAAGGTTGTGTCCCCTCGCTGCTCGGCCTGGCGGTACCATTCCAGCGCCTCCTCCAGGCGGCCCTCGTCCTGACTGGCCCGGGCCAAATCCACCTGCTGGTACGGTACCAGGCGTCCCGCCAGAGCCAGCAGGCGTTCAGCCCGGCGGCGGTGAACGTGCCGTGGATAGTCACTGACAAAGGCCCGCAGGCCATCCTCCGCCGCCATATAATCGCCCCTATATAGGGCTCGCTTGGCCCGGTCGGCGCTGGTTACCCGCCCGCCGAATACCGGGCCGAATGTGAATATCAGCCCCAGTGATCGCTGTTGCAGTCCATCAATGGGTGATAGCCGTTCCGGGTCATCCAACTGGGGGACATCCAACCGGCTGTAGCGCAGCTCAAGGCCGATTGCGTATCGCGGGTCGTCGGCGTTGCGGCGAAAGAATTTGTATCCCAGGGCATAATCTCTCGATGTGCCCTCCCCGCTAAGATACTTGCTGGTGATGCCGGCGCGGTAAACGCTGCCGGTGGCTAACCCCCGGCTGAACTGAAAATAAGCATACCCCCGCGCAGACCGCTGATAGTTGATCGTCAGTGTTGCCAGGCCGTGGTGGAAAATGGGCGCTACCTTGTAATTTTGACTGCCCGGCGGCCAATTGTCGGGCAAGGTATTGGCCAGCGGCAGCTGGTTGGTGCGTAGCGCCAGGCCCACCATCATATCGACCACGGTGATGGGCAGAAAGCGGTTGCGCAAATTGATCTGCACCAGGTTCAAGTCATACACGAAGGCCAGCCGGGACGTGATCGTGCGAATGGAAGCCACCTCCGACTCGGTACTATCCAGGAGAAAAACAGTTTGATCCTCTTTAAAGAAGGAGGCTGGCAAGCCGGCGAACATACCGGGTCCTCCATAGGGTACCAGGCCGCCCTTGAGCTCGAATGGAATGAACCTGACGGGGGCGCGGAATTCCAGCGGGTTGATCCACCGGTCCCAGAAACTGACCAGACGGCCCGGATGCCAGGGAAGTTCCTGTCCTACAACCGCAACCGGCAAAACGGCCGCTCCCACCAAGACCCCAAATAGAAGTTTTAGCGCCGCGCGCTTCGCCTTAGCTGGACACCGATTCAACCTACCGTCCATAAGATCAACTTTACTGCTGAAAAATGCTCTTTTCAATGGCTGGTAAAAATTAGTATAATTCCTATACTGGAATAGACTCGACAATTTCCCTTGATATAGCGAGCTGGTTTGTAACTTTCAGCGGAAACGATCCAAAAACAAAAGGTTTTTCATGTACCCATGATTGATTCCGAACTATCCCTGCCCGCTCCGGGTGATGCCCAGGACCTTTCAATACTGCTGTTTGATCCGGATGACGGTTATCGGGAGGTCGTCCGGGGGATGCTCATGCAGCAGCATGAAATCACATTCGACATGCGGGAGACCGCCGCTGATGATATCGAGGGGGAGTTGACCAAAGCCGCACCGGATGTTGTGGTACTGGGGCTGGATCTGCAACAGTCTACGTCCATGGAATGGCTACAGAAAATCCGGGAGAAGGAAGTGGCCCCGGTAGTGATACTGGCTACCGGAGGCGATGAGCAGAGCGCCGTGGCGGCCATGAAAAAGGGGGCCTACGATTACATTCCCAAAGCATACTTAACGCTGGACCAGCTCACCAAGTCATTGATCAACGCCCGGGAAAAATGGCGGCTTTTGAAGGAAACCGAACGCTTGCAGGCCCGCCTGCAACACATGGCCATGTACGATGCATTGACCGAAACGCTATCACGGCGGGCATTGATCCAGCAGCTGGAAGCTGAAATCCAGCGGGCCAGACGGCATGACCGGCAATTTTCAATTTTGATGCTGGACATAGATCACTTCAAAAAAGTGAATGACACATACGGTCATATCGCCGGTGACGCCGTGATACGGGAATTGGCCCAAATCCTGAATGCCACGACCCGGCGTAGCGATTATGTGGGGCGTTATGGCGGAGAAGAGTTTATGGTGCTGCTGCCGGAAACCCCGCTGGATAAAGCTACCCTGCTGGCGGAAAAGCTCCGTAAGGCTGTCAGTGAGATGGTGGTTCACGCCGAGGGGCACACCGTAAAAAATACAACCATCAGTCTCGGTGTGGCCGCCTTTGAAGATGACCCTTCGGTGGAATCGTTCATTGATCGCAGTGACCAGGGGCTGTACAAAGCCAAAAATAACGGGCGCAACCAGATACAGTATGGCCCCTCCAGAAAGGCTTGATCTCCGCACCCCGCCCATCACTTTTGGACTTTTCCCCTAAGAGTCATGCTGATTTTGAGGTATTAAAGCAGTCTGTGAGTAATAATACCAGCCCTGCGTCGGCCGCCCGCTATCAGCGAGTTCTGTGGGTGGCATTTGGCCTGAATGCCGCTTTCCTGGTGGTGGAGGCGGCTGGGGGCCTGATTACCGGGTCCATAGCACTGCTGTCGGACGCCGGGCATATGCTCACCGATGTAGGCGCTATCGGCCTGGCGCTCTTCGCAGGCTGGCTGGCCAGAAAACCCAAAGACACCCACCGCACCTACGGCTACCTGCGGGCGGAAATTCTGGGGGCTCTGATAAGCAGCGTGATGCTGATCCTGATCTGTGCCTATATCCTGGTGGAAGCTTTTCAGCGCATGGGCCATCCCCGGGCAGTACCGGGCTGGCCGGTGCTGGTGATTGGCGGTTTGGGATTGTTGGTGAACCTGGGCAGCGCCTATTTTTTACGTCAGGGCCGCCGGACAAACCTAAACCTGGAAGGAGCCTACCAGCATATGCTGGCTGATGCCTTGGGATCCGTCGGCGCTATGGTGGCCGGCGCCGTGATCCTGCTCACTGGCTGGACCCAGGCCGATACTTTGGCCAGCGTGCTGATAGCCGGCCTAATACTCTACAGCGGTTGGCGCTTGCTGCTGAAATCGATCGATATACTGATGGAAGGGACCCCGACTGAAATCAATTTCGCCGAAATCGAAACCGCTCTCAAAACCAGGGAACATATCACCGACATCCACGATTTGCATATCTGGACTATTTCCTCAGGTGTATTGGCCTTGAGCGCCCATATTGAGGTCACCGATGAATGCGCGGTCTCCGGGCACTGGTCTGATTGCCTGAAAGCCACCCAACAATATCTGCGGGACCAGTGGGGCATTGAACATACTACTTTGCAGACGGAACCCCCGGCCTTTCGTCAACAGAATGCCTGACTTCCCGGTCCGGCTATGGCCTGCGTCATGGCTGCTGCTGTTGGCGTTGTCGGCTGTTTGGGCTCAGGATGCGCCGGGGGCGCTGGTGATCACCCGCCTGCAATATGGCGGCGGTGGCGACTGGTACGCCGACCCCAGCTCATTGCCCAATCTTATCGCCTTCGCTGGGCCGGCCACGGGCATCACCATTTCCGCCGCTGAGGCTCGGGCCAAAATCGGTGACGATACCTTCCAGGAAAGTACCTACCTGTACCTCACGGGCCACGGCAACATACAATTCTCCGCTGAGGAAGTGGGCCAACTGCGAGCCCATCTAATGGCCGGAGCATTTCTGCACGCCGATGACAATTATGGGATGGACCGGTCGTTCCGCCGGGAAATGAAAAAGGTATTTCCCGATAAGGAGTGGGTGGAATTACCTCCCGACCACCAGATTTTCAACTTGGTTTTTCCTTTCCCCGCAGGTCTGCCAAAAATCCACGAGCACGATAACCAGCGCCCCCAGGGTTTGGGTCTGTTTCACGAAGGCCGGCTGATGGTATTTTATACCTTCGAGTGCGATCTGGGCGACGGCTGGGAAGACCCCCAGGTCCACGATCTGCCGCCTGAGCTGCGCCAGGCCGCCCTCCGGATGGGGGCCAACATCATCGCCTATGCCCTGAGCCGCTGATGGAAACACGTTTTATCCGGGAAATGTTGCGGCGGGTGAGGACGCAACTGGCGCGCGTGACGCTGCTGTATGACCTATGGCTGGCGGGTCTGTTGTTGCTCACCCTGGGCACCACCGCAATCTGGTACGAGAAAACCCTCTATCTACCCACCGCGATTCGCACATTGGTAACGTACGGGCGGTTGGGGCTGACATTGTTGCTACTGCTGGTGC